>JBBIQC010000517.1:0-4100 GCA_037442585.1 Oscillatoriales cyanobacterium bin_317 | reverse complement strand
ACGGTCGTTTTCCTATCAGAGAAACTACGGTTCTGGACTTGGACAAGGTTTAGAAATGTGATCGCACACCTGAAAAGTCTCGGTTGACCCAAACCCATTATGAACTGGTGCTGGCTATCCAGCCTGTAATGGGAATGGGTTAACCGAAACTTCATAGTTTTGCTGTCTGAAGCTAAGAGTTCTCCCTTAAGCTAAGAGTTCCCCAGTTTCCTGTAAAGCGTGTAGTCGCTGATAAATTCCACCGTAATTGAGTAATTCATCATGGCTACCCACTTCCGCAATCCGGCCTTTGTCCAGCACTACAATCTTGTCCGCTTCCCGCACAGTACTGAGGCGATGGGCAATGATGATTAGGGTGCGGGTACCCAAGATCGATCGCATCGCCAGTTGAATCGCCCGTTCCGACTCGTAATCCAGACTGGAAGTGGCCTCGTCAAATACCAGCACATCCGGATTCATAATCAGAGCACGGGCAATGCCAATCCGTTGACGCTGTCCTCCGGAAAGGCGCACCCCTCGCTCACCGACGATCGTGGCATACCCTTTCGGCATGTGCTGGATAAACTCATCTGCCTGGGCAATCCGACAGGCTTCTCTGACCTGTTCCAGAGTGGCTGTAGGATTGCCATACGTGAGGTTGTCCAACAGCGTACCGTTGAAGATATCAACCTCCTGGTGGACGATCGCCAGACGTTTCCGGTAGGCCGTAATATCTAGCCTGCGAATATCCTGACCATCAATTAAGATCGCACCGCTATCGGGTTCAAAGTAGCGGAACAGTAATTTCACCAGCGTAGATTTACCAGAGCCGGAGCGTCCCACCAGTGCCACGGTTTGATAGGGGGCAATCAGCAGGTTGATGTCCTGTAACACCGGGCGACCGGGATTGTAGCTAAAGGTCAGGTGTGAGAAGTCTACCTTACCTGTGAATTGGTAGGTTGGAGCCGTAGTGGGATCGATCACCAGATTGCCTGCATCCTCACCTGGAGCCAGTTGCATGAACTCATGGAACCGCATCATGGAGGCATAACGACGGGCAAACACTTCGGCCAGTTGGCAGATCGGTTCCACTTCTGCATAAGCCATGCTGGATACCGTCAGGATGGTAATGAAGTGACCGATCGAAATCTGGTTTTGCACGGCTGCCAGCAGGGTGAACACCAATACCAAAAAGACACAGGTTTGCACAATTGTGCGTTCCCAACTGGCCAGAATGACATAACCTTTGTGAATGCGGTAGTCCAGTACTTTGAACTCGCGATCGAGCCGTTGTTGCTGTCGGGTCAGTTCCTGTGCTTCCGTGGCAAACGCCTTGACGGTCTTAATGTTGGTGATGATCTCAGAGGTGCGGCTTTCGGTATCCTCCATATATTTGTCAAGTTTCTCTTCCTGATCGGCCAGTTTCTTTAACCCAGAGAAGCTAAAGGTAAGGATGCCAATGAAGGAAACGAGCAGCAGGAGGGCGATTTTCCATTCAATCAACCAGATCACGACAAAGATACCAACGACCCGGAAGAGTTTGGGAATCAATTGGCCCGTCACTTCGGGGTACGTCCAGGTATGGTTAGATAGTCCTTTAGCGACCCGTGCCGCAATTCGTCCGGGATTGTTTTCGTCGTAAAACTCCAGAGGCAAGGTCAGCACCTTTTCTAAAGCTTTGCGAGCGTAATCCCGACGGGCACGAAACGCGGTATCCCAGTTAAACCAGGGGCCGAGCCAGGGCTGAATGGGTGCCCTCCCAACCGATATAATCCCAACCAGAACGAGCAGCACAATTAAAGATAAGGATTGATCCGGCGGTTGACCTGTGACCTGAGCGGTAAAGGCAACCAGGGATTGAACGGGGCGATCGAGGGGTTGATTAGATAACACATTCAAAATCTGCCCGATCGCGTAAGGGACAACCAGATCAATGATTTCAAATAGACTCATCGCCCCCACACTCAGGAGGGAGATTAGCCAGTATTTACGGTAGAAATACACAATGTCCTGAAACTTGGCCATACTTCCCCTGCTCTAGCAACACAACCTATCTCTTCATCCAGCGAGCGATCGTGGTCTTAACTCAGCCCCCAGGAACGATCGCCGTACTACAAGTATTCTTTGTATTACATTCTAGTATCCTAATAAAGTTTTTGCCAAATTTGGCTAAAAACAACGAGATAAAAATTAATATAATGAGAGAAAAATTACATAGATTTTGCATTTCTTTCTGGGAGTGAGGACTCTATGCAGTCTTGATAAAGCCACTGTAAATTCACTAGCCACGAAACAGACTTTTAGTTAGTCTCACTAGGGAGTATCTACAGAATTAGCCGGATCAGGGGCGGCTGCCTGGTAGAAAGAAATTAAACCAGGTCCAGTTAGAGAACTGGTCGTTTTCCGATCAGAGAAACTCCGGTTCTGGACTTGGACAAGGTTTAATTCAAGAACCAGGAACTTTTTGCCTCTGCCTGCATCTTGATTCTTAAGTGGGCTATTTACCGTTATGCCCGTAAAATCACTTAAATTTTTTGTAATCTTACTTTACCTTCTAAATTTTGGCTGAAATTGCTGAAGCCTGATTCTTTTGCCCCTTGTCTTATCTCTCACTTAGTGTAATGAATGACCAAAGGCCCGTGGTGGTATCAGTTTCAAAAGCTCTTATATCAACAGTGGCAGGTATCGCTGCTATGGTTGGGGTGCTGAACTCCAAAGCTGCCATGGGGGCGACCGTCACCTATGACTTTACGGTCGATGTTTATACGGGTGCTTACATCGGCAAGTACAATGGCAGCTTCAGTTACGATGGCTCCACCCAACTGGTTCCCTGTAGGAGTGGGGGCGTTTCAACCGTTTGTGCAAATCGTATAGAAAACAATCTCACAGTACAATTCGACTTTTTAGGAAACACATATACCGAAAACCAGGAGCGCGATCTGAGCGCTGATTATCCTAGAGTATTTTTCCCCTTGTCCGAAACGTCTGGGGGGTTGAGCTTTCTGGTTGTCGCGCCTCAAGCACCTGTAGGCTTCTTTATTCTGGGGCACGAGTTTAGGGTCGGCAATGTAGAAGGGGATAATCCCTATGATTCTGGAGTGCCGGTTGGTACGGTAGCCTACACGTTAAGATCCCCGCAGCCCGATCCCCAACCAGGCCCACCCCCTGATCCTGATCCCGATAATGGAGCAGCAGCGGTTCCCGAACCTTCAGAAATTGCTGGCAGTACCCTGGCTCTGGGATTGTTGGGCCTCGGCTGGTATCGACGACGCAGTAAAGCAGTTGTGATGGATCAGGATAAGAACCGGTAATGAAAATAGCAGGATCAGGAGACTATTCGCCGGTAGTGTTTCAAATCTGTTGTTTTTGTTTGTAGAGACGTTCCGCCGGAACGTCTTTACGAAGTACTTGAACGGCATTTACACCTCCCATTCGGAAGTTGGTTCAGCCGCACGGGGAAGGGATTGGGGCGGAACCGGATAAGCAGAGGTAGGGGGTACGAGTTCAAGTTGGTGGGATTTGGGTTTGGCAGGAGTGGGTTGGCTGCGACGACGGCGGGAGACATTTTCTTCACTGGTATCTTCGGCCACGATTTCATATAAAAGTGCTAGTTTGCCAGGATCATTTCCTTTACGAAGAATGCGTCCCAGGCGCTGAATGTATTCCCGGCTGGAGCCAGTGCCTGAAAGGACGATCGCCACACTGGCATCCGGCACATCCACGCCTTCATTGAGAACTCTTGAAGCGACCAGGGTACGGTATTCTCCCTGCTTAAAGCGAGTCAAAATGTCATGGCGTTCCTTAATACCAGTTTGATGCGTGATCGCTGGAATCAGAAACTCCTGAGAAATCCGGTACACCGTTGCGTTGTCATCGGTAAAGATGAGGGTGCGTTCCGGGTAATGGTTGGCTAACAAATCCGCCAGGACTCGCAGTTTGCCTTCGGTGCCAAAGGCGATCGCTTTCGCTTCCCGGTGCGCCAACATCGCCTTGCGTCCTGCTTTGGAACGAGCGCTGGCCTGAACAAACCGTTGCCAGCCCTGAGTGCTACTGAGGTAGATGTTGGCTTCTTGCAAAAAGGCGTTACGAGTCTGAATCAATCGCTCATAGTGCTCCCGCTC
>JBBIQC010000516.1:0-4107 GCA_037442585.1 Oscillatoriales cyanobacterium bin_317 | reverse complement strand
TGGATTTTCTCAGGTGGCTGGTTTTTTGGGCGATTATTTTTGTCTGGGTCAGCGGCATTGCCAATATTCTCTCCTGGTTCCGGGAAACGCGGCGGTTTGCTACGGTGCTGGGGTCAATTCCCTCAGTGATTCTGGTGGCCTGGTTTTTTGCTGGGTTGGTCGATCGCTTAATTCATCTGGGAGTGGATCGATTTGCCAAAGCCTGGGAACTTAATTCCAGCAGTACGGAAATTTCTCAACGGCGATCCCTGCGGATTTCGACCCTGGTGGCGGTAGTGAAGGGACTGACCACCCTGTTGGTTTATATCACGGCGTTGATGTGGGTGTTGCAATCCCTGAATGTCGCTCCCATTTCCGTACTGGCGTTAGGAACGGTCTTAGCCGTGGCCGCCTCGTTTGCGACTCAAAATATCATCAAAGATTTCGTCAACGGATTTTTGATTTTGCTGGAAGATCAGTATGCGATCGGAGACTTCATTAAAGTCAATAATGTATCGGGTCGAGTTGAGAGTTTGAACTTACGAGTGACACAAATTCGCAATGATACCGGACATTTAATTACAATTCCCAATAGTCAGATTGCCCAGGTGGAGAATATGACCCGTAGCTGGTCGCGTTGTGATTTTCAAATTGAAGTCGCCTACAATACGGATGTGAATCTCGCCCTGGAAGTGATTCGTCAGGTTGCGGATGAGTTAGCCTCCGATTCGGAGTGGGGAAAATTCATTCTGGATACAACAGAACTGCTTGGAGTGGAACAATTGTCCCATAGTGGCATTCTGATTCGCCTCTGGATTAGAACCCTGCCGATGAAACAATGGCCCGTTGCCCGTGAATTTCGTCGCCGCATCAAAATTGCCTTTGATAAGCGTGGAATTGCGATCGGGATGCCCCAACAATCCCTGCTAGCCCCATTCATCGAGCAGGTGGATAACAACGAACCTGAGCGATCCCACCCTGCCCATTAGCCTCCCATCCGCTCGATTTTGTGCTAGTGAAGATATATAAAATTATCCGCCTAACACCCCTGAGCAAAACTATTATACATAGGTCAGATTTGGATAATACCCCAATAAAGATAAACAGATTTGATCCTGATTTGCATCAATCTCTATTTGAGGTAGCTATGCAGGTTGTGATTTTTCTAAAGTTCTGTACGACCAGTTTGTCCCTCTCTCTTGCATTTGGAGGTGTTCAATGGATCGTGATATAATCAACATCATTCACTATCTCTATCATCATGGAGTAATCAGTGACCACACAACTAAACAAATGCTGGGATGCTACAACGATACTATCGGCCCGTTGAGGAATTCCCAAATTCTTGAAATCCGCGACAACGATTGGATTCTTTCTCGAGGCGTTACCGATTTTATCCGCATGGCGGAAGAAAATTTGCGCAGTTTCCCACCCCGAGATTGGGTTTTCAACTATCCAATGAACTTGCCTTCTCTGGCATCCACAGCTCCGCGCGATTGCTTCGTGCTTATGCCCTATGGGAAGAACTGGTCTCAGCGTGTTTATAACTCAATAGCGAAATCAGCTCGAGCCGCCCGATATACATGCGGGATTGCGAGAGACATAGCAAGTACGGGCGGGATCATGCAACAGATTTGGGAGGAAGTTCGTAAAGCAAACGCTGTAGTAGCTGACCTGACGGACAATAACTCCAACGTGTTGTATGAAACTGGTATTGCACATGCACTCGGTAAGGAGGTTGTTTTGATCACACAGGACGTTAACACGCTTCCTTTCGACCTCCGTGCTCTTCGATGCATACAATATCAAGAATCAGACTTGGCAACGCTTGAGCGGGAACTGCAGTTCTTTCTCGAAAACATTCCCCAGCGCTACTGAATGCTGTTTGTTAGTGTGCTCTATGGGAGAGTAGTTATGGGATGAGGTGATACTAGACCACTGTTTTGCCAATGAGGAGAAGCAGATGCCGAACTCTCAATCGGAAAATAATCCCTCTTCACCGGAGTCATCTCAGAGTGACGATCGCTTCGATCCCAAAGTGCTGGATAAAATGGTGATCGCGTTGCCCTTGCTGGAAAAGTTGAAAGCTGAACAGCAGGGTGATATTCACGCAGTCATCATTGATTTGAACCTGGATTATCCCAATGGCAGAGATGGTGCGCGTCAAAAAGTAAAAACATTACTCGATGAGATTATTGCGGGAGATCCGACTCAGGGGCTTAAAGAGGCCATGACCAACCGGAGTCAACAATATCTATTTGCCGATCTCAAGAAAGCCACGATCGAGGAATTGGTCAGACGAGATAATCAGGAAGTCCCCGCGGCAGTCTCTCCGCAAAGAGCCATCTACCGCATCTGGCCAGACTTTCCAGTGGAAGCTTTTATTAACAAATCCATCAGTACGGTGAAAGCAGATGCGGCCCGCAACGCCTTTTCCGCTCTGGGAGAAGACATTGTCTGGGCAGTGATAGATTCAGGAATTGATATCACCCACTCTCACTTCCGCCAGCATGACAACTTTAATCTCGATCCTTCCTTAAAGCCCCTGGATTTTACGGTACTGAAAGAGGCTGATGGCAAGCCCCATACTGATGAATTCGGACACGGTACTCACGTTGCTGGCATTATTGCAGGTGAGATGGCAGCAGCAGAAAACGAGTCGATTAAAGTCGTCAGTCGCCAGCGAGACGAAAAAGGTGAAGTCCATTCTGCCGTAATACCGCTAGACCGAATTTCTGGGATGGCTCCTAAGTGCAAGCTGCTCAGTTTGAAAGTTCTCGATGCTCAAGGGAAGGGCAACACCAGTAACATCATTGCCGCCCTGGAGCACATTCAAGAAATCAATGGCTATGGCCGTCGTCTGCGAATTCATGGAGTCAATCTGAGTATCGGCTATGACTTTGAACCCAAATGGTTTGCCTGTGGACAAAGTCCGTTATGTGTGGAGGTCGATCGCCTAGTGCGCTCTGGAGTTGTGGTTGTCGTTGCGGCTGGCAACACCGGGTATGGAACCATCCAGGGAACCGCTCGCGGCGCGGTTTCGGTTGGGATGCCGCTGACGATCAACGATCCAGGCAATGCAGAACTCGCGATTACCGTCGGTTCGACGCACCGAGATATGCCCCATGTTTACGGTGTTTCCTTCTTTTCTTCTAAAGGGCCAACGGGAGATGGTCGCATCAAGCCTGATTTAGTGGCTCCTGGCGAGAAGATTGTATCCTGCGTGGCGGGAAAAAATTGGGAAAAACTACCACAGGAGATGCAAGCTGCCAAAGGTGTATATGTGGAGGATAGCGGCACCAGCATGGCCGCTCCCCATGTGTCGGGGGTGATTGCCGCGTTTCTCTCGGTACGACGGGAGTTTATCGGCCAGCCAGAGAAGGTGAAGGACATTTTTTTAGCTACCGCTACTGACCTGAAGCGCGATCGCTATTTTCAAGGTCAGGGCTTAGTAGATCTCATGCGAGCGATTCAATCCGTTTAATGCTTAGTTTGGAGAAAATCTATGGGCAGCATTGCTAACCTTCCATATTTTGAAGTTCAGTTTAATAAAGAGGGCAAAGTATACGACCCCAGCGAAGTCCAAAAACTTTTAGATTATCTGAATCAACAAGCTGTGACTGACTTATTCGTGATTTCCCACGGATGGAATAACGATATGAATGACGCACGACAGCTTTATCAAAATTTCTTCGGGTACATAAGGCAGATCATGGATAGCGGCCAAGTGGCTGGAGTAGGAGCGAGAAAATTCGCGATCTTGGCTGTGCTTTGGCCTTCTAAAAAGTTCGCTGAGCAGGCTCTCATCGCTGGCGGTGCGGCTAGTTTAGAATCTGCGATGACGGATGCCATCAAGGAACAACTCGCACTCCTCCAAGCACTGATCGCTGAGCCAGAAACTGCTCCTGTTTTTGAGAGATTGCAAGCCCTCATTCCCAAATTAGAGGACAGTCCCTCAGCACGGCAAGAATTTGTGCAGTTAGTGCGTTCACTGCTAAATTCGGAAGCCGCCGATGACGAGGATGCGACGACAGACTTTTTTAAGCTGGATAGCGAAGAGGTTATGAACCGCTTAAGCCACCCCGTCCTAGCCCCGCCAGAGGGTACTGCGGAAGGAGAAGGCGGGGT
>JBBIQC010000515.1:0-4114 GCA_037442585.1 Oscillatoriales cyanobacterium bin_317 | reverse complement strand
TCGCAGTTGGCCCAGGGTAATGGCATTAGTTCCTAACAAATCTTTTGCCAGGTAGGACGTTGTATTTCGCCAAGCAAACTTGCCGTAGAACTCCCAGCGGAAGTTGGGAGCATAAATCATTTCCAGGGATATGAGATTAACGTTGGAGCCAGTCCCACTGCCAAACAAGATCGTGTCCGGGATAATCCCAGGATTTTGGCGGAATTCGTACTTCAACAAAGCGTTGAATTTATCATCCAAGGGATTACGATAAGCTAGCCCCACTGCCAGATTGATGGTATCTGACAGCCCTGTGTTTACCAAAAGCTGGTTGGCAAAGTTACCCTGTTGGTAGCGTCCCAATACGGTTAGGGCAGGGGAAAGTTTGCCTGCAGCCCCAGCAGAAATCACCATCGTATCGTTCCGCTCATATCCATCCCGGAACTCAAAGCGACCACTGGCCTTGAAATTTGGGTTATCGGTGTAGTCTAAGCCAATGCTGTAGCTGGTGTAGGAAGACAGCCCTAGAGACGCAGAACTTTGGCCGACTGCTACAGGTTGCAGGAACTGTTGACCAGCCTGAGTGTAAGGCAGAACACTAACGGCAACCCGCTCATAACCTGCATTTAAGCGTAGTCCGGGAGCGACTCGCAGCGCGTAGTTGAGGCCGTACGCTGATTGGGTTGACCAACCATTTGCACCCCCCAAAATCGTATAGCGGCTGGTGTAGGTAAAGTCGTCATCGATCCGTTTATTGGACAGAATATCCAGGCTAGTGAGGGAGTTAGTACCGAGCTGACTGGTGCTACCGATGAATTGCTGGGCTAGACGAACTGTGACATCTGGAGATGGCAACCAATCCACACCAACGGTAGTCCGGTTGGGATAGAGCGGATCAGGAGTGCCAATGTTCTGTTCATTCTGAGCACGGAAGATCAGATTCGTCAGGATGGGATAGGTGAGCCGGGAGATGATCTGGTTGGAATCCCCTTCTAATTGCCCCCCAAAGGCTCGATCCTGGCGGGAGAGGCGACGGTAATCCAGGCCCAATTCCACTGGCCCAACTTTTTGCGAGACTCCAGCCCGGAACGTGGTTAGGCTGTTGTTGACTCTGTTTCCCGGAATCGGTTCTGAGGTGGGATTAAATAAATCGCCAAACCCAGAATTGATGACCGAGGTGATGCCCCTGACAGCCGGTGCAATGCCAAAGTCTATCTCTCGATCGAACATCACTAATGCTTGAGTCGAGGGAGTGAGTTTAGCGGTGACTTCAGCGCCATAACGGGTTTGACCTGGGGTAAAACTGGTCGTGGCATTGTTGGTAAAGCCTTCCTCAACCGAGCGGTAAAAGGCTCGCGCAAACACACCCGGAACGATCGTGCCAAAGGCTTCGAAACGGTAGGCATTCCCGCCCAGGTTGCCCTGAAAGACGGAATCGAAGTTTGAGCGGGCCACTTCCCCAATAATCTGGGCATCTTTACCTAAAGACACCAGTAAGTCACCACCATAGATCTCAAGCTGTTGTGCCCCCTGGTCTTCTCTCAAGTAGGAGAACCCAGCCCAGGATTCTCGTCCCAGTTCCCGCGAGAAGTTGTATTGAACTCGTCCGGCGTAGAGCTTCCCACTATCCCCAGCAGCACTGTCGTATTGGTACGTGACAACGATTTGCCGACGCAGGGTACGGCCAAAGGGGTCAAATTCCAGTGCGTTGATGTTGCGCCGGAAGAGAATAGCTCCACGATCGTAGTCAATCTCATAATCAGGACCGCGATAGAGGGGTTTCCGCTCAATCACAGTACCGGGACGATCAAACTCCTGGGTTTCCACAAAGATGTTTTCGCTACCCCCAATCACCAGGCGACGAGAGAGATAATAGTAGCCACTGGTGCCATTGGGTGCGATCGTGTCCCGTTGATAAGCATTGACATTGTTTGCATAGGCAAAAGTAATCTGTAAATCACCCAGATTGTAGTTCGCCTTTAAGCCATGCAATTGTCGGGTCGTAGCCGTATAAAACTGAGAAGCTCTGGCAAATTCTTGAGTTGTGTAGTCTCCCCACATGACGTAGTCGGTTCCGGCTCCCACAACGGGCGAGGTTCGCTCAAGCCGGAAGTAGACGCTGTCGATCGAAGGGGTGAGGTAATCAACGGTGGAATTGTCCCCATAGACCGGATAGGTTTGATCACAAAACTGGGGATCTCGGAACAGGCGGGTGGCACCAGTACAATCCTGGTTCAGCGGTCGTTGATTATTAAACGCTCCCGTAAACAACCATTCCCCGATTCGTCCGGTCGCAAAGGCGGCTGTACTGAAATCAACCCGGTAACCCTGATCTAATAAACTGGGGCGCAGGTAGTTCTCAAACCTGTTGTAAAAGTCCAGTCCGGCCTGCCCAAATCGCAAATTTACCTGACCCGAAAGGATAAAGGGCCGTAAGTTAGTAATGAATTCGGCTTGGGTGTATGCTTCTAACTCCCGCAGATCAGGATTAGGAGCTAGTAAGTAAGGCGGTACATTGATTTCAGGGTAAGGAACATTCGTGGGTTGTTTCTTTTCTTCCTGGGTGACCAGTTCTTTTCGGTCTACCGCAGCACGAATCTTGACCATTTGCGGATCCAGACCCGACTGCAGTTGTGCTTTGAATTTTCCGCCTCGTGCCAGTACCTGAAAGCCAGGACGATCCTTGTTGTAATCGGCACCCACAAATTTGCCCGCACTGGCCGTTAGTGTTACGACTGTATCTTTCTGTACAGGCTGACCTGCTTCATCCAGAACTTGCCCTTCAATGGTCAAGGCCGATCGTCCGTCTGCCGGAACCCGCGACTCCTTGATCGGCAAAAATTCAATTTTGGCTGCGGTTTCCTGCACCTTGACCGTAATGCTGGCCGGGCTACCTCCTGGTGCCTGGACAAGCAGAACATTTTCTCCCCGTTGCAAAGGAATCCGATACCAAACTTGGGTGGTTTGATTGGTAGCTGGATCCTCCTGGGTTTGAGTAGCTACTCCCGATGGCAGAGGTTGCTGGTTGACCAGAACCTCGACTTTGGTACCCGTCGGGTAGCGCACCACTAAATCTGTAAATTTCTGGGAGGTTACCGTCTTCTGGGGAGTGAGAATTTGCACTCCTCCGGTTGCTGGAGCTGGAGACTGGGGTGCGGGAGATGGCGGAGTTGAAACGGGAGCCGTTGGCTGAGAATCGGTATTATCAGCAGCAAGCGGCTGCGCCTGTAGAGCAGGTGGTTTGGCCTTCAGGGCATCCGCAGTCCGAGAAATCTCCGGCTTGCCAACCGCTTTACCCGGTTTGGTTTGGTCTTTCAGGGACTGAAATTGGGCAGCCTCTGATAGTTTGAACTCCACGAGTTGCCCTTGGCTGAACGGGGATTCCGCCCTCTGAGCCTCTTTGATTGGGGTGGCAGGAGTGGGATCTGTTGCATAAGCCGTAGACACAATGCCTACTGCTCCTAAGAGGGTTGTCAGGACACTTAGCCCAGCTATTGAATAGATCTGCATACTACCGCTGTCCCTCCCTAAACGCTGGCGTAACTGCAAAATTCATTCGCGCCATGCCTCCCGGAGCTAGTTTGACCATCCGCGATGGGCTATTTCCCTCGATCCGATATAGGTTGGGAGCCAGAGTGTAGCCTGGAAGACTGGTGAGGTCGAGCGTTCCAGTCCGATGGCCAGCGATCGCATAAGGCAACGAGAATAAGCCGTTTGGATCGGTCACAACCCGGTTGCCATCATCCATGAAAATTACGGCATTGGGGACACCTGGTTCGCCTGGTTGCTGCTCACCGTCAAAGTTCTTATCCACAAACACACGGCCAATAATCGTCCCACAATCAGACAAAATCCCAGGGCGAATTCTTAACAGGTGGCTAGCTTGATTACTGTTGATAGCCGCACCGGATGGCGTAAATGCACTGGCCACTGCTAAGTTGCGGCCTGATCCTCGAACAGCAGCCGGAGTTAACAGTGCCGCGTAAACAATTGTTAAAGTTTGCTGAGGAGCCAGACTGGGATACGTAAAGGTAACTACCTGTCCATTAGATGTCGGCGTTGCCGCTGTCGTCCCTGACAGAGACACAGGAGTACTAGGCCCGCCTGCCGTACTTAAAGAAGCTCGGGAAGAGTT
>JBBIQC010000514.1:0-4121 GCA_037442585.1 Oscillatoriales cyanobacterium bin_317 | reverse complement strand
GAGAAGAGATGAGAGAAGAGACGATCGGCCTTACCGCGAGAAGGACAGCAGACCCTACCAAAAAGACGATCGCTCTTATCGGGACAAAGATAGCAGACCCTATCAGAAAAGAGACGATCGCCCCTATCAGAAAAGAGAGGAGCGTCCTTATCGGAACAAAGACAGCAGACCCTATCAGAAAAGAGACGATCGGCCTTACCGGGACAACGATCGTCGTCCACCAAGCTTTGATGCCAGCGATCGCGAGCGATCCCCAGATCCTGAATCTACTGCCATCACTGCACCGACTGTTGAGGAAACAGAACTGATTTACGGTCGTCATGCCGTGCTGGCGGCTCTGGAAAATCAGCAAAACCTGAATCGGGTCTGGATTACTGCCCGATTGCGCTACGATGCCCGCTTCCATACCTTGTTGCAACAGGCGAAAGCCAATGGCACAGTCATTGATGAGGTTGATCCCCGTCGCTTAGATCAAATTACGGAAGGGGCAACTCATCAAGGGGTGGCAGCGCAAATCGCGCCCTATGAATATGTCGAGCTAACGGAGTTAATTCAGCAGGCCAAGGCCAAGGCTGAACAACCGGTGATTGTGGTAGCGGATGGCATTACTGATCCCCATAATCTGGGAGCGATTATCCGTACTGCAGAGGCGATCGGTGCTCAGGGATTGATCATTCCGCAACGGCGGGCGGCTGGGATCACGGCTACAGTGGTCAAAGTGGCCGCAGGTGCATTAGCCACATTCCCGGTGGCCAGAGTGGTGAACTTAAATCGTGCCCTGGAAGCACTGAAGGCAGAAGGATTCTGGCTTTATGGGCTGGCGGCAGAGGCCGGACAGTCGATTCAGAGTGTGGAATTTACGGGCGCGATCGCCCTGGTGATTGGAGCCGAAGGGGAAGGGTTGAGCCTGACGGTAGAGCGAGCCTGCGATGGTTTAGTGTCGATTCATCTTGCTGGTCGCACTCCCAGCCTGAATGCATCGGTAGCGGCAGGAATGGCACTTTATGAAGTGTATCGGCAACGGCAGTTTAAACCCCTCCAATTAGATAGATTTCAGTCAACCTGGTTGAAAAAAGGTGAGGTTGCAGAGTATAACAAATCATGAAGTAAGAAATTGCTGAAGTGGATTAAAGACACATCGCCCTCACCAAGCTGCGAATAAATTTTTTGAGAAAGCAATGCAGGAACTTTTCACTCGTTTGATAGACCTTGTTGGGCTTGCCTGGTGGGTTGAAGTTAAAACAGAGTCACCCCGCTGTATTTATTACTTTGGCCCTTTTCTCACGGCTGATGAGGCAGAAGCTGCGAAACCCGGTTATGTGGAAGATTTGCAGCAGGAAGACGCTCAAGGAATTGAAGCGGTGACGAAACGCTGCAAACCAGCACAGTTGACAATTTATGATGACGACCTGGGGGAGCTTCCGAGTAAAGTCACTCCCTCCTTCAGCAGTCCTCTGACTTAGCTGAAACAGGTAGAGGCTTTACGAATTTCTGAAAGTTAAATTTAGCCAGGTTGAATGGCATTCGCCAATATCCATTCTCCTGACCAATTGAGCATTCCAGTGATAGCTATGGTTTGGCCATTCTGCAAGTTTTCCAGAGCTTGATTGATCTCCGATCGTAGAGTCACGATCGCCAACTGCTGTCCTTGCACAGGATTGGGATGGTGGACAGTTAAACAATAGTTCTGGATATTCCGCCGGGTAAAGGTCCCTGTGAACACCTGCTGGCAGGATGCAGGTTGTCCTGAAGAGAACGCTCTGGCCGTGTCTATGCTCGCTTTTAGCGAAACAGGTTGGCAGGGACAGTAACCGCTGGCAGGATAATTTTCTGGATGATCTAGATAATAGGTTTGCCAGTCCAACCAATTGGGGTGATCGGGTTCCAGGTTGAGTAGGGGGATCACGGCGGCGGGAGCAATGGGATCCTGTAACAGGGCTTTCTGGAGCGATCGCACATTTAACTCTCGCGGTTGACATCCTTGCTCCACACAAAGGGCGGCGGCCATACCTGCAGCCTGACCGATTCCCAGCACAACGGGTTGCAGGCGAGTCGCGCCATTGGCGATATGGGACACAGAAATGTTTTTTTCACACGCTAACAGGCCGTCGATCGTGGCTGGGATCAGTGCTCGATAAGGAATGGTAAACGGCGTTCCTGTCCAGCGTCCTCCCCAGCGAATCGATTTGGGTTGCAAGGGGATATCGCCACTGGGATAGTGATGGTCGTTGGCATAGTTGCCGATCGCGATCGCATCACAGAGGTTATTCACCTGCAAACAACCTGTGGCTGAAACGGAAATTGGTAAAGGGGCAACCTGGCCTTTGGCGATCGGCAACAGATCTTGTTCTCGAATAGTGACCAGTCCTTGCAATCGGCGGCTTTCCCGGTAATAGGGATGTAGAGCGTAGGCACCACCGCCGAGGGAATTTTGGATTTTGGATTTTGGATTTTGGATTTCAGGAAGGGTGGGGAAGATATCGGTAGCGAGGCCGTAGCGCTGCCCCAGGTGGGTTTGAATGTAGCGGGCAAAGCTTTGGGTGTGCCAGCGGGCTGCTTGCAGGAATTGCGATCGCTCCTCCGGACTGCCGATTAAACGCTGAACGCCTTCGCCATAATCATTGCCGCGAATCGGCCAATTGATCATGAAGCGGTTTTCCGGCAAGCGTCCGTAGTTGAGAAATTTTTCGCCTCCGTAGTTATCCCAGGCTCCGGTAAAGCGATCGCTCTGTTCGTTGGGTGGGGCTGGGATCAGGGGAGCGGCGTTATCTTCCGCAAAATCCTGCAGGATCACGACCCAGGTGGGAGCCTGAACAGGATAGGTCTGGGTCAGAAAGTTGGGGGCGATCGGGGCGCTGGGTTCACCAAATTCGGCTTGCAATTCCCAGCCCCAGCGATGCGGGATGTCTCCCAGGGCTAACAGATCGCCCAGTTCGGTGCCATCCAGGACAATCTGGGCGTGTACGGTGCAATTCGGAAAGCGGACACCAGTGACGCGATCGTCCTGCTTCAGAACTTCTAAAGGCACCTGTCCGCTGAGCCATTGCAAATTGGGTAACTCATTCACCCAGTCCTGAAAAATCTGGGCACCGATGCGGGGATCGTAGGTGAAGAAACTGACCCAACCGTGATCTAAACCTTCCGGTTGGCGCTGACGTAGCTGCTGCAAATAAGCGCCCCAGATTCCCGTTTGCCATGCTTCCAACTCATTGCCATCTGGAGCGACGACTCCGGCACTGGTGAGCATTCCTCCTAACCAGGGAAACTCACTAACCAGCAGAGTTTTGGCTCCTCGACGCGCCGCCTGCAGGGCCGCCGCCGTGCCTCCAGTTCCGCCTCCCACAACCAGCACTTCTACAGTCAGATTTTCCATACTCGCCTGCCTTCAGTCGTCCAGCCTTAGATAATACGGTACGGTGGACATGAAGAGAGAGGGAGGAATTATGTCATCACGATCGCTGCAAGAATTTAATGCCAGAATTGCTGCATCTACTGAACTCCAGGAACGGCCCAACACGATTCAGTCTCCTGGTGAATTGATGGCCTTGGCTCAGGAACAGGGGCTAGAACTCACTCCAGAAGACTTCCGAGAAATTGCTCAAGCCGCCTTTCAACACTGGATCACGTTACTGGATGGAACAACTCGCGCTTTTTTTGAACAGGCTCAATCTCTGCCAGACCTGAATCAAAAACTGAAACAGTGCCAGTCTCCTGAAACCGCGATCGCCTTAGCCAGGGAATACGGGTTTGAGTTGACGATCACCGATTTGCAACAAGCGGCGATCTCTGCCCAGACAATTCCAGGATTTAGCTTTGAAAAACTCTGGTTCAAAAATTTGGGACTATGATTACACACCCCTTATTGCAAGGGGAAACAAAGAATCTGTCCATCCTTAGCTAAACCTTTGAGAACTCTGGCTTAATAGATAGAAACTGCTCAAGTTGAGTACTGAGGCTGGGTTCGCCGATTTCGGCAAATTCATAGCGAGCACGCAGAATGGGTTTATTTACCTGAATCAGTGCTTCCAGATTAATGGGAGTGGCGGCGACCACAAGGTCAGCATCCGCCTGATTAATGGTTTGCTGTAAGCCTGCCAGTTGAGCAGCAGAATAGCCCATTG
>JBBIQC010000513.1:0-4123 GCA_037442585.1 Oscillatoriales cyanobacterium bin_317 | reverse complement strand
ACAACTTTATTTTGGAAGCACTATTCTATGCAGCCTCACATTAAATTGGTATTACAACCATGAGGAGCAGCGGCGATCGCGCTTGGTCGTGGGTAGAGGGCGATCGCCGATAGACGCGACCCAACCATCCGTGGGGGGGACAGGTAATCAGGGTGAGATCGACTCAGGAACCCGTGCGATCGCCCCGCTGGTTGGACAGTGCCTGTTTAACCCATGATCGTCTGCAACCATCGCTGTTCGGCATCCGATAACGGCGGTGGTGGCGGTTGGCGACTGTAATTGATCGTCAAATCATAGTCGGCTTCCTCATAAACCTGATGGATCGCCTGCGATAAATCCAGCGGTACATCTGCATCAGGGGGCAGCAAGGGAATCGGGATGGTCGGCAATGGCTCCTGCATGTTCAGCGTCCACACAGCGATGCGATCGCCAGCACGAGTGACGCTAATACAGTAATGAGACTTGGGCAGCAAAGACTCCGTAATGGCTCGCCTGCCGCGCCGAATCAAGTCAATCTCAACCAGATGCACCCCCAATCGGATCAGGCGATCGCGCTTTTGTTGGTACTGCTCAAAGCCAAGCTGACGTTTGTTTGCGTAGGAGAGAATTTCGATGCAGGTGACCAATCGATTGCCCGTTACTTCTCTCACTTCAACCGTGGGAATTCGCAGCGTGATGGGCGGTGGGAGAGTCAGGGTTGCTGGGGTAAAAACAGCCGTTGGTTCTTGGGTTAAGCGAGAAGAATCGGAAGTTTTGACCACTTCCACATCCGGATAGATGATTCCCAATTCCTCACTTGAACTGGTATCTTGCACCGTGGACACTTCCAGCCGTGCCGCATAACGAGGTCGCAGCAGCGGCGTTAAGAGTGCGCGAATCCGACTGGCTAATGCACTGTGCAAGTCTTGAAACAAATATCCTTCCAGATAAGGGTTCATGCCTGGAAATTGGGGCATGGGCTACTCCAGCGAGTTGTGAGTGAGCTTGACTGTCAGAATGCTTTCATTATGAATGATACCCCCCTCGTTCTGTGAGCACGCGATCGCGGTTGGTCGTAATTAGGGCTTGCTGAGGAAGTCTAAAAGGCTTACTGAGTATCCAGCATCAGGGCACGAAAGCCTGCCTGGACAAAATGACGCACCCGAAGGGATCAGCTTCGCTGCGCGCCTGTTACGGCATCGGTCAGGTTTTGCTGTTGCATGACCACGAAGGAAATACAGTCAGTTAAGCCCCAGCCTTTATCGGAGCGGGATTGATAGAGAGCGAGGGCTTGCATCAGGAGTTCGGTATCGACGCTGACGATTTTGATGTTGTCGGTACGATAACACTGTTGGATGAATTGAACGGCCCCGTTGCGGTTGAATACGCTCAAGGCATTACCAACTTCAGCAAAGATGGCTTCTGTGATCCAGACTTCGGAGGCGGCACGAATGCGGGGAAACAGTTGTTTGGCCTGATTGTGATAGTCATCGCGGGGATTGAGCAGGGCTTGAATGAATGCGGTATCTAGAAACAAGCGCTCATTGCTCATGAGTCGGTTTCCTGATGTTTGGGTGTGCCGTACAAGTAATGATCATGCTCGGCTGACCAATCGGCTGGGGCTTCAACGGTGCCGGTGAGGGATTCTAATACACCCCAGGCATTATCAGAAGATTGTAAGTGTTGCTGGCGAAGAGTCGTGACAAACTGTAAAACCTGTTGTTGCAGATCATCCGGTAAATTATTCATTTCTTCAAGGACTTTTGTAATGATGGGACTACTCATAATTTGTTTCTCTAAAGTTTTTCAAAAGGAGGAGAGGTAGCTGAATTCTGACAACGCTCACTCTGGCATTTTGACACAATCATCTGTGATGAATTCGCTGGCATCGGTGACACAGGGCGGTAAACAACAAAGTCTTATTACTTTCGGCACAAAATGCCATGCTGAATGGGGAAAATTACAGTGACCCCTTGCACAGAATATACGGATAGAGTCATGCCCATTCAGCTTAAAGTCATTCAGGATACGGTTTTCAAGCAAACCACGGAAAATGCCTCCCAACTGCCACCAGAGGATAAGGTTTCGGTCGCTGCTGGGACGATTCTGGATATTCATTCCTGGAAAGTGGTGAACCAGAACCACCTGAGAGTTGCTTTATTCGGCAGTTTTTTAGGAACGCCACCCCGCAATACCTGGTGTGTGTTTACTCCCCACGTTCAATTATTCAGACCTCCCAGCTTAAAAGTACTTCGCAATACAGTCTTCAAACAGGCTCCCGTCGATTCTTCCCAACTCCCTGCGACAGACAAGATATCCATTCCGGCAGGGAGAGTGTTTAATTTGCAGTCCTGGGCAACGGCCAACAATAATCACTTGAAACTGGCCCTGCTTTGGGACGCTTATGGTAATCCACCCCGGAACACCTGGTTCGCCTATGCCCCCGATATCCAGTTCATCAACACCCAGCCTGTTGTTGTTCCCATTCCTCCTCCTCCCCCCCCCTCCGATGACTTACCCAGTAGCAAGAATCTCAACATTCCCTATGATAGTCAGTTGGACAATGAGTTCAATCCTACCGGAGCGTGCAATGTCACTTCCTTTGCAATGGTGATGGCTTATTTTCAAATCAAGGGGACAGGGACAGGGCAACTAGCCGACGAACTCTATCAATACATGGAAAAAAATGGCTTGAGCCGTTGGCAACCGAATGACTTAGCCAAGATGGCAGCGGCCTATGGGCTGGTGGATGTGTTTACGATGCGGGGTCGGTTATCAGATTTGCGGAAGGCGATCGCAGAAGGACGGCCCTGCATTATTCACGGCTATTTCACCAGCTTTGGTCATATTATTGTGGTGCGGGGATATGACCCGTATGGCTTCTTCGTCAACGATCCCTATGGCCAGTGGACTTCTTCTGGCTATCGCAATGATCTGTCTGGGAAAAATCTGCACTATTCCAACCGTTTAATTCAAACCAAATGTTCCCCCGAAGGTGAAGATTACATCTGGTTCCATAAGTTGTCAAAAAAACGATGAGAAGCGATCGCTGGCCTCAATTAAGGCACTGCGAATGCCCGGTTCCATCATCGAATGTCCAGCATCGGGGATGACGATGAATTCTGCTTCTGGCCATGCCTGGTGCAGTTCCCAGGCAGACACCATTGGACAAACCACATCATACCGGCCCTGCACAATGACCGCTGGAATATGTCGGATGCGATCGACCTTTTCAATCAACTGGTTGTCTGACTCAAAGAAGCCTTTGTTCATGAAGTAATGGCATTCAATGGCAGCGGCAAACTCATCTGCTGCAAAGGTGCTGATTAAAGCCGGATCCTGAAACAGTTTGCTGGTGCTGGCTTCCCAGACTGACCAGGCACGGGCGGCTGTGAGTTGCACAGTGCGATCGGGATCCGTCAGACGTTTGTAATAAGCCGTTAATAAATCCTGCCGTTCATCGGGTGGAATTGGTTTCAGGTATTCTTCCCAGGCATCGGGGAAAATATAACTGGCTCCTTCCTGATAAAACCAGTGAATCTCTTTCTGCCGTAATAAAAAAATACCCCGTAAAATCAACCCTAAACAGCGTTCTGGATGAGTCTGACTGTAGGCCAGAGACAAGGTACTACCCCAACTGCCGCCAAATACCACCCATTGATCAATTCCTAAATGGGTTCGCAGGGTTTCAATATCTGCCACCAGATGCCAGGTGGTGTTCTCTCGCAACTCAGCGTGAGGAGTACTTTTGCCGCATCCCCGTTGGTCAAAGATAATGATCCGCCAACGATCGGGGTTGAAATATTGCCGATACATAGGAATGCTGCCTCCTCCCGGCCCCCCATGCAGGAAAACAACAGGTTTGCCCTGGGGATTCCCAGATTGCTCGTAATAAATTTGATGCAAGTCGGAAACCTGCAACATCCCTGACTGATAAGGGGTAATCGGCGGATAAAGCTCTCTCATGGCATGGTTCAGCCCAACGGTTTGCTGAATCCATGCTACAGCTATCGGGTCTATAAAGTTGGCAACTGTTTTTCTAGAATCCGGGCGATCGTCTGATACACCGGAGCCAGTAATTCTGGCCGAATTTTTTTGAATTGATGTTTACCGGGCATCACCACCAGATTGGGAGCATCCGAAC
>JBBIQC010000512.1:0-4144 GCA_037442585.1 Oscillatoriales cyanobacterium bin_317 | reverse complement strand
TCTATCCCAGTATCAAACCCAGAAATACAGCTTTATGGATGACATTCCCTTAGAGTTTTGGCAGGGGGTTGAGCAATTTAACCAAGGGCAGTTTTATGCCTGTCATGACACGCTGGAAGCGATATGGATTGAAGCTCCTCAGAGCGGAAAGAATTTCTATCAGGGGATTTTGCAGATCGCGGTGGCTCTCTACCATCTCAGTAACGGGAACTGGCGAGGCTGCGTGATTCTCATGGGAGAGGGAATGAACCGTCTGCGTTCCTATGAACCTGGGTATGCCGATCTGGATCTTGAAAATTTTCTGTGGCAAACCTCCCAGTTACATCAGCATCTGCAACAAATGGGGCCAGATCAACCAGATCAGATGAATGATGTGATTAGGCAACTGGGGTTGGGGAACTCCGGAACTCACACCCCCCTTCCCCCGTCTGAAACCTTACCGACCTTACAACTTCCCATCCTGCAAAGATTTAAGCCTACCTAACCTATAAGCCACCTCCTCAACCTTCCCCACCGGCCTGTCTCTTCCTCACTCTCCTCCTCGCCTTCCGCCCTCTGCCTCCTGCCCGACACAAGATGGATTAAACTTTCTAAAGTGCTTGCTATTCTCTATGCTATGACTGTCTTGTGAATCTCTTCGCTCACTCCATGACTGATCTGTCTCTACTGCCAAAATTATTTTTTAACCGTTTGGGAACCTTGGCGATCGCGCCTACAGCGTTTGCCGCCTCCCTGTTGGTCTTGGGATTTGCTGGCTCGTCGCCCACGCAGTTCAGTATGGCTCAGGCTCAAACACAGCAACCCGCTACGGTACAACGACCGTTAACGCTGCGATCGGACGTTCAGGAAGCCAACTCTAAAACTGGAGTGATTACGGCTCGCGGCAACGTGCAGATTTATTATCCTGCTAGACAAATTCAGGCCACCGCAGCCCAGGCTCAATACTTCAGCCGGGAGCGCCGGATTGTCTTGAGTGGCAACGTTTACGTTCTGCAACAAGGAAATAGTTTGCGAGGCGAAACCATTACTTACCTGATTGATGAAGGACGATTTGTCGCCCTTCCCCAGGCTCCGAAACAGGTGGAAGCCATTTATCAAGTCCAGGATAATCCCACTCCTTCTCCCTCTCCAGTCGCTTCTCCTACTCCTGTTACCCCTCCAGCCAATCCTTTTGGGCAACCCGAGTTCAGTGCCCCGACTACTCCTGCTACCAGTCCTTAGGATTTTCATCCCTCTGGGTGAGGCAGGGTATAGGAGGCTGATAAGATGATTCAGTGGCTTGTATAGGACTCGTCAACATTAGGTTGACAGGCTGCTAGCGAGGAGTAGACTGTTGAAAATTGTTCTGGAAAATATTCACAAGTCCTATGGGCCGCGGGTAGTGGTCAGTCGGGTCAGCCTTTCGGTTTCACAGGGAGAAATTGTTGGGCTACTTGGCCCCAATGGAGCGGGTAAAACAACAACCTTTTACATTGCCACAGGGCTGGAGAAACCGAATCAAGGAGGGGTTTGGCTCAACGATACTGAAATTACTTCCGTTCCTTTTCATAAACGAGCACGACTAGGAATTGGCTATCTGGCACAGGAACCTAGCGTCTTTCGCCATCTTACCGTCCGAGAAAACATCCTGTTAGTCATGGAGCAAACTCAAGTGCCCCGGCAGGAATGGGCAAGGCGATCGGAGCTTCTGCTCAAAGAATTTCGTCTAGAGAAAGTTGCCAATACCCTGGGGATTCGGGTGTCTGGTGGAGAACGTCGCCGCACAGAATTGGCCAGAGCACTGGCCGCAGGCATTGAAGGACCGAAGTTCTTGTTACTGGACGAACCATTTGCTGGGGTCGATCCGATCGCTGTTGCCGACATCCAACAAATTGTCTCCCAACTCCGCGATCGCAACCTGGGCATCCTGATTACCGATCACAACGTCCGCGAAACTCTCGCCATTACCGATCGCTCCTACATCATGCGCGACGGCCAAATCCTCGCTTCCGGCAGTTCCGAAGAACTCTACAGCAACCCCCTCGTCAGACAGTATTACCTGGGCGATCGCTTCCAAATCTAAACCCAATCCCCAATCCCTGACCCCCAATCCCCAATCCCTCATCCCTGATCCCCAATCTCCCATGGCCACAGGCACCTCCACCCTCGAAAAGCCTCCCTTCAATCCTCTGAACTGGCTCCCCGGTCTGTCCTTAATGGATCGCTACATCGCCGCAGAGTTGATTCTGCCGTTCACCTTTGGAGTCGTGGCTTTTACATCGATCGGCCTGTCCATTGGCGTGTTGCTGGATCTGTTGCGGCGAGTTACAGAGTCTGGTCTGCCCCTCAGTATTGCCTTACAAATTCTGTTCCTGAAACTGCCCTACTTCATTGGTCTAGCCTTTCCCATGTCCATGCTGCTGTCTTGCTTGATGGTGTATGGACGGCTCTCCAGCGATAGTGAGTTGATTGCGCTGCGGAGTTGTGGTGTGAGTGTTTACCGACTGGTGGCTCCGGCGATCGCGATCGGCTTAATTGTTACGGCCATTACCTTTGCCTTTAATGAAGCTGTCGTTCCAGCCGCTAACTACCAGGCTTCCCAGATTCTGGAACAGGCCGTTAACAAAAATAGGCCTTCATTCACAGAGAAAAATATCCTCTATCAGGAGTTTAGAAAGGTTAAACAACCTAATGGACGGAGAGAAGATGTACTCTCCAGAACCTTTTATGCCCGTGAATTTGATGGGCAAAAGATGAAAGGGCTAACCATTCTCGACTTTTCTCAAGATGGGCTGAACCAAATCGTGGCTTCAGAAGCGGCCATGTGGAACGCCGAGCAGAAAACCTGGGATTTCTTCAATGGCACCATTTATCTGGTCGCTCCCGATGGCTCCTACCGCAACATTGTGCGCTTTGAGCAACAGCAACTCAAACTGCCCCGCGCTCCTCTGGATATCGCTAAAACCTCCCGCGATGCCGACGAGATGAACGTCTGGGAAATTCAAGATTATCTGCAACTGATTGAACAGAGTGGCAATCAGCGGGAAGTTCGCAAGATGCGCTTACGGCTGCAACAGAAGCTTTCCCTGCCGTTTGCCTGTCTCGCCTTTGGGATTGTCGGCGCTACGATGGGAGTCCGCCCTCAACGCACCAGTCGAGCCGCTGGCTTTGGCATTAGCCTGATCATCATCGTCTCCTATTATTTATTGATTATCCTGGGACAAGCCCTATACCAGTTCGGCGTGTTCAATGCTTTCTTTGCTGGGTGGTTGCCGACGATCGCCGCCCTCTCCGCCGGACTTTTTCTCCTG
The DNA here is from genome assembly GCA_037442585.1 of Oscillatoriales cyanobacterium bin_317. Taxonomy (GTDB): domain Bacteria; phylum Cyanobacteriota; class Cyanobacteriia; order Leptolyngbyales; family Leptolyngbyaceae; genus Leptodesmis. The sequence goes on along the minus strand of JBBIQC010000512.1, from coordinate 854 downwards.
ATTCGCCTGAATCGTTAAGTGGGCTATTTTCCACTGATCCCTAAATTGCCAGCCCAAACGCTCATCGGCTAGAGCTGCTAGGGCCTGCACGAACGATGCTTAGAATCGATCATTTTGTGTTAGCCTGAAAAGGTTGTCTAAACACCACACATCCAGGATTTCGGGTGAATTGGACGGTTAAGGTTTGCGATCGCAGTTGCCCAACTCAAAAGCAACTCAAAACGCAATCCCTTAAGTCCTGCGCAACCTGGATGGAGGATTAACCCGAAAAGGAGATCAGATCAAATATGCCAGTTGTTTCGTTGGCTCAATTACTGGAGTCAGGGGTTCACTTTGGGCACCAAACCCGCCGCTGGAACCCCAAAATGGATCCCTACATTTATACGGCTCGCAATGGGGTTCATATTATCGACCTGGTGCAAACCGCCAAGTTGATGGATGAGGCTTACAACTACGTTCGCAACGCCTCGGAGCAAGGCAAGAAATTTTTGTTCATCGGCACCAAGCGTCAGGCTGCCGGGATTGTGGCTCAGGAAGCCAGCCGCTGCGGAGCTTACTACGTCAACCAGCGCTGGCTGGGGGGAATGCTCACCAACTGGGCAACTATCAAAACCCGTGTCGAGCGGTTGAAAGAACTGGAACGCCGGGAAGAAACAGGGGCACTTGACCTGTTGCCCAAAAAAGAAGCGTCCATGCTGCGGCGAGAACTGGAGAAACTGCAGAAGTACCTGGGCGGGATTAAAGCCATGCGGAAGATCCCCGATGTGGTGGTGATTGTGGATCAACGTCGGGAATACAACGCGGTTCAGGAATGCCAGAAGTTGGGAATTCCGATCGTGTCCCTCCTGGACACC
>JBBIQC010000511.1:0-4145 GCA_037442585.1 Oscillatoriales cyanobacterium bin_317 | reverse complement strand
GCGAACACGGCCAGCAGGATAAAAAATACGGTGATCACCAGGCCAATTTGTGTCAGCCGCAGGGAAAGACTGGCACGTTTAGCTGGGTTAAGGAAACGGGCGATCGGGAGGCGGAGGGTCATGGAGTGGGGAGGAGAGTGGGAGGAGGGGAGAGGGTGGGGGAGGATGGGGAAGTAGAGGGAGATGGGGGAGGGAAGACAGGAGTACAAGTATCGGTCATTGGGGGCTGGGTGTCTACGGTGACGGTTTTGTAGCCTGCGGAGGTGAGGAGTTGGGTGACAACGAGTTTGGCGCGATCGCTGGCCCGTTGCAGCACTCCCTGTTCACAGGCAGTAGTGACAATTTTCCGAAGGGCTTCCTGCTGGGCCAGGGATTGCAGTTGAGGGCCAGCATCGGGGCCAAGTCCTAAGAAACCCCGGTTGTAGTCGTAAACCTGGGATTTATTGACATCTATTTTGCTGTTGAGAATCCGGGCGGGTGGAAGTTTGACGACAATACTGTCTGCTGTCACCTGCATCTGAGCGGACGCAAGTTGACTGAGATCAACCCCAGCCTGGACTTCTCCCTGGGCGATATAAAGCAGTTTTGTGGTGCCGATCGTAAAGCCGCTAAACGTTGCATCCTGCTCCGTGGGAACAACGGCCTGCATAGTAAATTCTGCGGTCGTCAGTTCACTGGCATCACGAATCTTTTGCAACATCAGGGATTGCACATCGACTTTCGGTTGGGGTTGCGGCGGATTGAGCAAAGCATTCAAGGCAGCAAACAAGCGATCGCTCATTTGATGGTTGTTCAGTCCAATCAGCAGAGCAGTGGCGATCGTGCCTCCCGTCAGCATCCATATCAACCCGTTAAAGAAACCCGTCCCCTGTCGCTGATCGTGGTTTCGTTGCATAAATTACTCCACTGTTGCCCATTCCATTAAAGCTGAGGCCACTTAATCTATGAACGTTGAGTTCAGTTCTCTATTCTATTTTCTGACAAGGATGTTGTAGAATGCTTGTTCTACTGATAGAATATTTGTTCTATAAACGACCTTTTGCTATCTACCGTTTGACTTGTTTATCCATTGAGATTCTTTTAGAGTTCTGCAGAAGCCTTGCAGGTACGAAGCAACTCAATTAGAATACCTCTGCCATCGGGTAACACTATCTATAGCGTCCTTGAATACTTTGAATACTGCATCCGGTACTACTCAAAAAACAAGAAATCATAGTAAGCCTGAGCTAAATCAGGTTCGGGATTGCGATCGACCAGTTCATCAGTGGTATCGTTTCGTTCTCTCCTTTCCACCCCACCTCGTACAGGATTACCTTAATCGATTTGGGGTAGATAGTGCTCAGCGTGTTCTCGATCCCTTTTGTGGTACGGGGACAACAGTAGTTGAATGCAAAAAGCAGGGGATTCCAAGTGTTGGCGTTGAAGCAAATCCAATGGCTTGGTTTGCGGGTTCAGTAAAACTGGATTGGACTCCCAATCCGGTGAAATTGCTTGAGGTAGCTAATCGAATTGGCGAGGCATCTGAAGTCGTTATTGCAAAAGAGACAGAGTTCCGTGAGTTGCCGGAAGAGAGCCAAAAAATCATCCTAACGAATTCCATCAGCCCTCTGCCTCTTCACAAAACTTTGGTATTACTGGAGCAAATTGAACTTCAAGCTGATCCAACCTGTTCTCGTCACTTAAAGTTAGCTTTGGCGAAAGCAGTGACTACTTCTATCAGTAACCTTCACTTTGGTCCAGAAGTGGGAGTGGGCAAGGCAAAGCTTGATGCCCCAGTCATTACAGACTGGCTTGAACAAGTGCATCACATGGCTGAAGATTTACGTGGACTAAAGTCCTTAGAGGACGTTCCTGCTAAAGTTCATCATGCCGATGCACGTCAAATTTTAGGAGTCTTAGAACCAAATTCTATTGATGCTGTAATAACATCTCCCCCCTATCCAAATGAAAAAGACTACACTCGCACCACTCGCCTAGAATCAGTTTTACTAGGTTTCATTAAAGATAGAGCGGGGTTACGCTCTTTAAAGGAAGGCTTGATTCGCTCCAATACTCGTAACGTTTTCAAGGCCGACCAAGATGATGTATGGATATCTCGCCATGCAGAAATTCAGCGGATTGCACAAACTATTGAAAATCGACGCATTGAATTGGGGAAAACTAGCGGATTTGAACGGCAATATCATCGAGCGGTCAAACTTTATTTCGGTGGGATGGCAAAGCACTTAGCTGATTTGAGAAAGGTATTACGCCCTGGTGCCCAACTAGCCTATGTGGTTGGTGATCAAAAATCCTACTTACAAGTAATGATTCGCACAGGTGAACTTCTTGGGGACATTGCTCAAGGACTTGGATATGACTTAGATAGAATTGACCTATTTCGCACTCGCCTATCCACAGCAACCAAAGAACAAATGCGAGAAGAAGTTGTCGTTCTACGGTGGTCTGGGAAAATACCATTGAAGCCCTATCCTTTCAGTGATGAACCGCTCTAATGGCACCACTAAATCGTTATGCTCAAATAATTGAACGCATTTTTTTATCTAAATATCAAGATGGAATGCGCGAATTAGAGTTTGTGCGTCAGGACATAGCAAATGTAGCTGAAGAACTAGGTATTGCGCTTCCCAAAAATGTTGGAGACGTTATTTATAGCTTTCGCTACCGAAACACTTTACCAGATTCAATTGAGTCAAAAGCTCCTGAGGGTTATACCTGGATAATTCGTTCAGTAGGGCGTTCTCGGTATTGCTTTGTTGCTGTTACTGAGCAAGTGATCAGTCCAAATCCAATATTGTCCGAAACAAAAGTTCCAGATTCAACACCTGGAATTGTTGCAATGTATGCTCTTAGTGACGAACAAGCTCTACTGGCTAAACTTCGTTATAACCGTCTAATTGATATTTTTACAGGAGTTACTTGTTATTCTCTACAAAATCATCTACGAACCACTGTACCAAATATGGGACAGGTCGAAACTGATGAACTTTATATAGGGATTGATCAACGTGGTGCCCATTATGTTTTTCCTGTTCAGGCTAAAGGAGGAAAAGATCGGTTAAGCATAGTCCAGATCGAACAAGACTTTGCCCTATGTGCAGCTAAGTTTTCTGCGTTAATCTGCCGTCCAATAGCTGCACAGTTTATGGATGATAGCTTAATTGCCCTTTTTGAGTTTGAGCAGAACCAGGATAGAGTCAGCCTTGTAAAGGAAAAGCACTATCGGTTAATTCCGTATGACAGGATTTCAGTCGATGATTTAGAAGGTTACCGGAATCGTCTGCCTTATGAGCAGTGAACTTTTTGATCGGGAGGTTCGTAATTGGGCAGAGTTACGATCGCTCAAAGAAGGACTGATTCGTTCCAATACCCGCAACGTCTTTAAAGCAGACACGGATGACATCTGGGTAGCGCAGCATGAAGAAATTCAGCAGATTGCCAAAACCATTGAAGAGCGACGGATTGCTCTGGGGAAAACCAGCGGCTTTGAACGGCAATACTACCGGACTGTAAAACTATATTTTGGTGGCATGGCAAAGCATTTGGCAGATTTGCGATCGGTATTGCGTCCCGGTGCCCAACTGGCTTATGTCGTCGGAGATCAAAAATCCTACTTGCAGGTGCTGATTCCTACAGGGGCGCTGTTGGCTGACTTGGCTCAGGGCTTAGGGTACGAAGTCGTTGGCATTGACCTGTTCCGTACCCGCTTGTCTACTGCAACGAAAGAACAGATGCGAGAGGAAGTCGTTCTGCTGCGCTGGCCTGGGAAAATGCCAAGGGAACCGTATCCATTTAGCGATCGACCTTTATAAGGAGGGAAGGAGGATGGGGTGATGGGATAAGGGGATGACGAGACATCCTCTCACCCTCCCACCCTCCCATCATCTTCTTCCACTCGTCGCTTACCATAAAAGCAACTGCGCTCTAGAATACCTATGCTGAGCACCTCTCCCTCTCCAACCATTCCTCAACCGATCGGTGAAAAGCGAGTCACCTTTCACCATCTCAACTGGCAGGCATATCAGCAAATCTTGCACGCTTTGGGTGATCACCGTTCTGCCCGGTTGACCTACGATCGCGGAGTTCTAGAAATCACTATGCCCCTCGAAGATCATGAATTCGCTAGAGAACTGATCGGATTATTT
>JBBIQC010000510.1:253-4154 GCA_037442585.1 Oscillatoriales cyanobacterium bin_317 | reverse complement strand
GAATATCAAAGTGGGTGGGAGTCCATCCACAGGCTTAGGAGATGTCAGACTGGCTCAGCCAGCAATCTCTGCTTGAAGCCTGAATCCCACTGGCTTTAGCCGTGGAAGTGGCTCAATCTTCACCTGATCATAATTTTGGATTCAACGTGTCAACAGTAGGGGAAATTGCGAATGTCCGACTTGATTCAGGCCGTACTTCATAGCGACGAAAAGACCAACCTGCGTCAGTTTGCCAGCATTCTTCGGACTCAAGAAAAGCGGTACTTGCTCCGCAACGAAATTCTGTCCCTGTTTGCGGACTATTGCCAGAATTATGAGAAGTCCGAGCGGTTCTACCATTCCTCCCATCTCAGTAAGCTAATTTACTATATCCAGGAAATTATCATTGATAATGAAAGTCTGTGTCTGATCATTCGTCCCCGGATCGCTAGCCAGGAAGCCTATCGTCTGCTGGAGGATTTGACTTACGAGCCGATGAGTATTCAGGAGTTGCTGGATTTGCGCGATCGCCTCGTGGGCCGATTCCACCCCCAGGATGGCGATGTTCTGGAAATTGACTTTCAGCCTTTTTACGACTACTCGCCCGCCATTCGCGATCCCAAAAATATCGGTCGAGGGGTGGCTTACCTGAACCGCTATCTGTCCAGCAAGTTATTCCAGGATCCGCGCCAGTGGCAGGATGCCTTGTTTAACTTCCTGCGGCTGCACCGTTACAGTCAGTATCAGTTGCTGATTAACGATCGCATTCAAACCCAGCAACGCCTCTCCGATCGGGTCAAGCAGGCGATCGGTCTGGTCGGTGCTTTGCCCCCTGATCAGCCCTACGAACAATTCCGATTTCAGCTGCAGGAACTGGGGTTTGAACCAGGGTGGGGCAATACGGCGCGGCGGGTGCAGGAAACTCTGGAAATTCTCGACCAATTAATTGACTCACCGGATCATCAGGTGTTAGAAGCCTTCGTATCGCGGATTCCGATGATTTTCCGGATTGCCCTGATATCACCCCACGGTTGGTTTGGGCAGGAAGGCGTACTGGGTCGTCCCGATACTGGAGGCCAGGTGGTATACATTCTGGATCAGGTGAAGGGGTTGGAGCAGCAACTCCAGGAAGACATTGAACTGGCGGGGCTGGATGTGCTGAATGTGCATCCGAAAGTGATTGTGTTGACCCGCCTGATTCCCAACAACGACGGCACCACCTGTAATCAGCGGCTGGAAAAAATCTACGGAACGGAAGATGCCTGGATTTTGCGCGTACCCTTCCGCGAATTCAATCCCCACATGACCCAGAACTGGATTTCCCGGTTTGAAATCTGGCCCTATCTGGAAACCTTTGCGATCGATGCCGAACGAGAACTGCGAGCCGAATTCCAGGGCAAACCGGATTTGATTGTTGGGAATTATTCTGACGGGAATCTGGTAGCCTTTTTGCTGGCACGGCACTTAGAAGTGACGCAGTGCAACATTGCCCATGCCCTGGAGAAATCCAAATACCTGTTCAGTAACCTTTACTGGCAGGATCTGGAAGACAAGTATCACTTCTCGTTGCAGTTCACAGCGGATCTGATTGCCATGAATGCCGCCAACTTTGTGATCAGCAGTACCTACCAGGAAATTGTCGGTACTCCCGACAGCGTGGGTCAGTATGAATCCTACAAGTCCTTCACCATGCCCGATCTCTACCATGTGGTGAGTGGCATTGATTTATTCAGCCCCAAATTCAACGTGGTGCCGCCGGGAGTGAATGAAAGTGTGTACTTCCCCTACGCCCGCAAAGAAGAGCGATTGTTGACGGAGCGCGATCGCCTGGAAGACCTGCTGTTCACCCTCGATGATCCGGCGCAGGTCTACGGCACTCTGGATGATCCCGACAAACGGCCGCTGTTTTCCATGGCGCGGCTCGATCGCATTAAAAACCTGACAGGCTTGGCAGAATGCTTTGGCAAGAGCAGGGAGCTTCAGGAACAGTGCAATTTGATCCTGATTGCCGGGAAACTCCGAACGGATGAATCCACAGATCATTAAGAAATTAGCGAAATCGAAAAGCTGTATCAGATCATTCATGAGTACAACTTGCACGGGAAAGTGCGCTGGCTGGGTGTCCGGTTGGCAAAAGGCGATTCGGGCGAAGTATATCGCGTGATTGCCGATCGCCAGGGCATCTTCGTGCAACCCGCCCTGTTTGAAGCCTTCGGTCTGACGATTCTGGAAGCCATGATCAGTGGCCTGCCTACCTTTGCAACCCGATTTGGTGGCCCCCTGGAAATCATTCAGGACAAGGTGAACGGCTTCTACATCAATCCCCCCCATCACGAAGAAATGGCCCAGATCATTCTGGAGTTTCTGACGAAATGCGACCAGAATTCCCATCACTGGCAGGAGATTTCCCAACGCAGCATCGATCGCGTCTACAGCACCTACACCTGGAAAATTCACACCACCCGCCTGCTCTCCCTGGCGAAAATCTACGGCTTCTGGAACTACACCTCCAAAGAAAACCGGGCCGACATGATGCGCTATATCGAAGCCCTGTTCTATCTGCTCTACCGTCCCCGTGCCAAAGCTCTGCTAGAAGAACACTGGCGACGTTAGTAAAGAATTATTGAACCTTAAGGGATTTCACGGGAACAGGGGGTAGCAATAGAGTAGTCAGGTGGTCTATCCATCCTGCGCCTGTTGCTGTGGGGAGAGAACGTATGAGAAGGGGCGATCGCTGCATTCTGCCCATTTTGTTTCTGTTGGGAATTCTGATTGCCGTGAGTTTTTCCGGTTGTAGCATCGCCAGAATTACTCCAGGGTCAGAACAGTTTGCAGAAGTGGCGGCTTTACCCGCACCCAAACTGCCCGATTGGATCGAGGAAATCAGTCCGATCGGGGATACCAAACCCCAGGCGCAGATCCGGATCCGCTTCAAAGAACCCCTGATCCCAGTGGAGAGTCTGGAGGATCCGAATCGCCAGCAACTGTTGCAAAAGTTTGAAATTGTACCGCCGTTGAAAGGGCAGTTCCGGTTTCTAACCCCCCGCATGGTGGGATTTCAGGCGGATGCAGCGACTCCCCTGGCCACGCGAGTCCGAGTCACCTTGAAAAAGGGACTAGCTGACCTGAAAAACCATCAATTGGATCAGGATCTGGCCTGGACCTTTCAGACCGATCGCCTCAAACTCACCAACCTGCCCACCTCTTATTCTGCTGATAGTCCCCAAACGGCTACAGATCCCATTGAGACGAAGCCCGTCTTAAAAGTTTATTCCAACGTCGAACTGGATCAGGCTTCCCTGCGGGATCATGCTCGCTTAACGCCAACGGGCAAACAGACCACGATCGGTCTGGCAGTGGCTCTGGAGAAACAGCCGGAGTCCCTGGAGCCAGAAACCCCCAGCCCGGAAGAACGGTTTGATCTCTCGCAACGCAGTTGGATTTATACCCTGGAACCGCAGCGGGAACTGGACAAAGCAACGAAATACAATCTGGAATTTACACCGGGATTACGACCTTTGCAGGGAAATTTGCCCAGTGAGGAAGCATTCGCCAGTCGGGTAGAAACCTACTCTCCTCTGGCCTACCAGAATTTGAAATGGGTGGGACAGCCAGATGCGGGAGGAAATGTGGGACGGTTCGTAAATGGCTCACCCCAACTGGAGTTCAACAATCCGATTCAGGTTGATTCTGCTACCGCTAACATTTCCATCAGTCCGGAGCCAAAGAATAAAGATGTGCCACTGGTACGGGCCTATGAAGGCGATCGCATCGTCAACCTGAATCCCTGGGCTTTGGAACCCGCCACGAAATACACGATTACCGTAGGAGCCAACTTAAAAGACAAGTTTGGTCAAACCCTGGGTAAACCGACCATCGTGGAGTATCAAACCGGAGATGTGGCTCCCGATCTCTGGGCACC
>JBBIQC010000510.1:0-232 GCA_037442585.1 Oscillatoriales cyanobacterium bin_317 | reverse complement strand
TATCTTTCCATCTAGCATCGGGGGCGATCGCACTTCGGCACTGCAATTGAATATCTCCACGGTCAATCTACCGAGTTACAAATCTGCGTTCGCCAGCGTCCAACCCACCGATCTGGTCTATACCAGTTCTGCCTATCCCCAGGGCAATGGCAATGACTTGCTGCCCAACCCGTCCCAGTGGAAAACGACTCAGGTGGCGAAGCAGCTGAATCAGACCGTGGAAACGGCCATT
>JBBIQC010000509.1:0-4162 GCA_037442585.1 Oscillatoriales cyanobacterium bin_317 | reverse complement strand
AAGGATTTCAAATCCGGGAAACCCAAAATTCTGCCACTCAAAATTATTCCGCAACGGTACTGGATGGTAAGTTTTTGGTCGTCACCACGGATCCTAAGACTACAGACAAAGCGATCGATACCTATAAGGGATCCCCTTCCCTGGCGGGAACTCCTGGATATAGCCGAGCCTTTGGCCAGGTTAAAGTGGAGCAACCGTTTGGCAAAGTGTACATTAACGTGCCTGCTGCCGCCGCGTTAACAGCCGCCAACTCAGGCCGCTCCATTCCACCTCAAAACCTGGAACAAATGCAGCAGAATCAGGGATTGGCCGCAACAGTCACCCTGCAGCCGGAAGGACTGCAGCTTAAAAGTGTCTCCTGGTTGAAGCCAGATAGCCAACGCAAGTTTTCGGTTCAGAATAATGCCAGGTTGATGGCTAACCGTTTGCCTGCCGATACAATCTTGATGGCTTCAGGTGGAAACTTTAAAAAGTTTTGGCAGGACTATACTCAGGGAGCCACCTCCAATCCAGTCACACCTATTAACCCAGATGTCATCCGTTCGGGCGTAAAATCCACGGTCGGCATGGACTGGGATCAAGACTTTTTGCCCTGGATGGACGACGAATTCGCGATCGCCCTTGCTGCGGCCCCAGAAGGTTCCTCTCCAGGGCTACCATTTAGCCTCATGATCCTGGTCAAAGCCAGCGATCGTCGGGCTGCGGATACCGCCCTGCAAAAACTGGATCAGGCCATGGCCAGTCGGTACAAGTTCAAGGTTGAGGAAACTCAAGTGGGGGGGCAACCTGTGACCACCTGGAGCATTCCTCAAAGTGGCGCAGTGATCAACCGGGGATGGATGGATGGAGATGTGGCCTTCCTGACCCTGGGAGCACCGATCGTGAACGCGATCGTCCCCCGCCCCGCTCAACCTCTAGCCGATAGTGAAGTCTTCAAGAACGCGATGCCCACGGAATTGAATCCGAATAATGGCCACTTTTTTGCCAACGTGAATCAGGCGATCAACTCCAAAAAGTTCCCAATTCTACAACTCCCACCAGGGAATAAGGAACTGGTCGCCGCCATCCGCGCCATTGGGGTGACTGCCGCCATCACGGACGATCGCACCAGTCGTTACGATGTCTTCGTTGGCCTTCAAAAAGGCAAAAACCCTGGTCCCCTACCTGCCCCAACTGTTCCGCCAACATCTCCTAATCCCCAACCATCACCAGAGTCTTCTCCGTAGGAAAGCTCTCGTGATCTCGAAAGGCATCAGGAGAGCTGTCATTGGTCATTGGTCATTTGCGAAAGATAAGGAACAAAGAATGGAGGACAAAGGACAATTCACTCCAAAATCCAACCCCCCAAAATGTTATGACATCGTAGGATAGAGACAGTCAACCTTAATATTGGGCTTCTGTTACGCCTGGGGAGTCACATGGATCTGGTCAAGCTCCAGAACATTCTTGATAATGCATCGTTTGCGGTTCTGTTTGTCACGATGCTGGTGTATTGGGTGGGGGCTGTGTTCCCGCAAATCCCCTATCTGAGTACTGCCGGATCAACGGGGATGGCGATCGCGAACCTCTGTATGGCCGCTTTGTTGGGAGCACGTTGGTTGGAGGCTGGCTACTTCCCGTTAAGCAACCTCTATGAATCCCTGTTTTTCCTGGCCTGGGGCATTACCACGATGCATTTTGTGGCGGAGCGGATGAGCCGTAATCGTCTCATCGGTGCCATCACGGCTCCTGTGGCGATGAGCATTACCGCGTTTGCTGCCCTCTCATTACCAGATACTATGCAGGAATCAGCACCGCTGGTTCCCGCGTTGAAATCCAACTGGCTGATGATGCACGTTAGTGTCATGATGCTGAGTTATGCCACGTTGATGGTGGGATCCTTGCTGGCGATCGCCTTTCTCATCGTTACCCGTGGACAAAATGTGGAATTGCGGGGTAGTTCCGTGGGTACTGGAGAGTATCGCGATCGCAGCTATCAATTGCGCCGGGCTGGAGACTCCACAACTCCTCCAGTTCCTGAACCCGTGCCATCAACCTCTTCTGCAAGCAGTGGCGGAACAACCGTGCTGGAAAAGGCTCCCCCTGTAGTTGCAACGACCACATCCCCACCTCTCTCTCCACAACGGTTAAACCTGGCAGATACCCTTGACAACATCAGTTACCGAATTATTGGGTTAGGCTTTCCCCTACTGACTATCGGGATTATTGCTGGGGCAGTCTGGGCGAACGAAGCCTGGGGTTCCTACTGGAGTTGGGATCCCAAAGAAACCTGGGCACTGATTACCTGGCTGGTATTTGCGGCCTATCTCCATGCCCGCATCACCAAGGGATGGCAGGGCCGCCGTCCGGCAATTCTGGCAGCAACCGGGTTCCTGGTCGTCTGGATTTGCTACCTGGGTGTTAATTTGTTGGGCAAAGGGTTACACAGCTACGGCTGGTTCTTTTAACATGAATGATTTTCAACCACTGAATAACGACGAAGTGCTGTTTGTGAGCGTAGGGCGAGTATTGATGGCCAACCCTACCTTCAAAGTCGGCGAGTTTTTAGATGCATTGGCTCAGGCAATCAGTGAGCGAGAAGCGGACTGGATCGAAGAGAATGAAGGCTGGTTCAGTGATGGACTGGAATGCGAAGCGTTACGTTTTAGTACCCAGGGATGGCAACGCGGCAGAGTCAGAATCCGTCTCGAATTTGCGCCCGATACCCCTCGCGCTAGCCTGCCTGAGCGTCGTTCCAGTAGCAGTGAACTGCGCCGCTTAGAACGGGCGGATTCTCGCTTTGAGGATTATCGCCCAGGTCGAGAACAATCTTTCCGGGTCGAACGTCCTCGTGCTGAATTTGATGATATCTACGGGGCAGAAGACGAGTACTAATGAGTCGATCGCCCTGGACTCTACTGCACGCTCATCTCCACCAAATCCTGAAGGACAGAAATCTATTACCTCTGGGGCAACGGATCCTGATCGCAGTCTCCGGAGGGCAAGACTCTCTATGTCTGGCAAAATTGTTGTTAGATTTGCAGTCGCACTGGTTCTGGGAACTGGCGATCGCCCATTGTGACCACCGCTGGCGAGCAGATTCTGCCGCGAACGCTGATTTTGTTCATACCCTGGCACAGTCCTGGCAATTGCCTTACTACCAGCAGACGGCAACCGTGGAGTTGACCAGTGAGGCAGCGGCCAGAACCTGGCGATATGAGAGTTTAGCGGCCATTGCTAACCAGCAGAACTTCACCCATGTGGTGACTGGGCATACGGCCAGCGATCGTGCTGAAACAATGCTCTACAACTTGATCCGGGGCAGTGGTATGGATGGTCTGCAAGCACTCGCCTGGCAACGTCCTCTCACAGACAAGATTCAGCTTATCCGTCCCCTGCTCTCAATCACCCGGACGCAAACGGTTCAATTTTGTCAGGAGATGCATCTTCCCCTTTGGCAGGACAGTACCAACCAGGATCGCCAGTATGCCCGTAATCGGATTCGTCTCGATCTCTTGCCCTATATTCAGGCCAATCTTAATCCGAGCGTCGAAAAAGCTCTGAGTCAGACGGCTGAGGTGATGCAAGCTGATGTGGACTATTTAGAAGCGGAAGCAAAAGCTTTACGGGAGCAGGCCAGTGAAATGGGTACAACTCATGCCTTCAACCGCCAGGTTTTGCGAAAGGCTCCGCTGGCGTTACAACGACGCGCAATCCGTCAGATTCTCCAGAAAGTCCTGCCCGTGGCTCCATCCTTCGAGCATATTGAGAAACTGGTTCACCTGACTACAGCCCCCAACCGTTCTCAAACCGATCCGTTTCCAGGCGGTCTGATTGCCTACGTGGAAGGAGACTGGATCTGGCTACGAAACTGCTAACTCTGGTGAACTGGTGAGTTGGGTCAGAACTTGCCGCATTTCGCCGATCGTTTGCTGATGTCCACCTGCCTCCTGATTCAACATAGCCGCGATCGCGTCTAACTTATGGCGCAACTCATCTGCCGTATCTTGTACTGGTTGGAGCAACTCCTGATACAAATTCACTCGACCTTCCAGGTTCGCAGCCGCTGTTCTTCGGGCCAGCAGATCCGCCTCCACCTGCTTTAGCTCATTGCGTTTGTTGTCCTGAATGGCCACTTGAGGGGTAATCATTTCCTCAGCCTGGTGAATGGCCGCTTTCATCT
>JBBIQC010000508.1:3200-4164 GCA_037442585.1 Oscillatoriales cyanobacterium bin_317 | reverse complement strand
AATGGGATCCCTGACCGACCCGCGCGTTACCGTACCATGCATTGACTTCACCACCTACAACAATAGTTGGATCCAGTTCGCCTTGCAGCAGCAAGTAGCCAACTAAACTACTCGTCGTTGTTTTACCATGAGTACCCGCAACCGCAATTCCCTGATAGGCTTGCATTAGACCTGCCAATACATCGGAACGATGGAAAATAGGACAGCCTAGATCGCAAGCGGCTTGATACTCTAAGTTGTCTGAGTGAATTGCCGTTGAGCAAATCACTTGCGGCAGATCCACGACTGAGTTCTTTGAAGATCGAAAATACTCTAAATTACTGGGATCCTGGCTCCAGAAAATATGTACCCCATTTTCTTGCAATCGTTGGGTAATATGGCTCAGGCGAAGATCCGACCCAGAGACAGGGAGATTCCGTTTCGCCAGGACATAGGCGAGAGCAGACATACCAATGCCACCCACACCAATGAAATGAAACGACCTGCCGCTGAAGTCAACAGAACTCGGCATTTTAGACTCCTCACGTACCACACCTGTATCACGCGCTATCATATCAGGAATCACCTTTTTGGCACACAAAGTTCGTAACTAGGCTCAGGCATTCATCACTACTCAATTCGTGATTTAGCCGATGTCTATTGGGTTAGTTTGAGCTACCCGAAATTTGAAATTACTTGATCAATTTAGAATTTGGAATTCAGGGATCTGTCCTGAACGTTATACCACCCCTTTGTTTTTTTGCCAATAAACGAAAACCCGGCCTGAGAAATATATTGAGTATCTAAACACCGAACTCAAGGTTTGCTCAGATATTTTCTAAACTTGTGCTCCAAAAATCTCAATTACTTTTAAACCAAGTCCAGCTAGAGGACTGGAGTTTTTTCACGAGATCAACTACGGTTCTGAACTTGGATAAGGTTTAAATAGTCTGTGGGGGGAATATGCCTTTGCAGAAAATAGGGA
>JBBIQC010000508.1:0-3190 GCA_037442585.1 Oscillatoriales cyanobacterium bin_317 | reverse complement strand
GCTTTCAACCCCGTTCATTGGGGCCATCTTCTTGTTGCAGAAACAGCTTTGAGTCAATTTGAACTGGATCAGGTTCTATGGGTAACGACCTACCATCCGTCTCATAAAAGAGCAAGTAGTTTGCTGGACTTTAAGCATCGGCTTACTATGGTGCAGCGGGCGATCGCGGATCATCCTAATTTCACCACTCCAGATATTGCCTCAGAGCCGGAAGAACCTTCCTACGCCATCTCTACGTTGCTGGAACTTCAGCCTCTTTATCCCTTTACAGCGTGGTACTGGATTATTGGCATAGATGCCTTTCAGAACTTACCTCGGTGGCGAAGTAGTGAAAAAGTTGCGGCGCAATGCACCTGGCTAGTTGCCCCCCGCAATCATTTAGATGCCATAACGCTGTGTCAGCAGGTTGCCACCCAGCTATCAGTTCATTCCTTGCCATTCCGCTGGCAGTTGCTCTCAATGCCTCAGATCGAGGTGTCCTCCAGCTTAATCCGACACTATTGCCAGATAGGGCGATCGCTGCGCTATCTGGTTCCTGAACCAGTCAGGGAGTATATTACCGCCCATCAGCTTTACCAAAGTTCGTAGACCGGGGATGCCTCCCTGGGCAACGGCAAGAATTTTTAGCTAAACGTTGCTCTCAGACCAAAATCTTGAAACGAAGGCATCAAGGGAAACAGAGGCATTTCCTTAAGAAAAAATGAGCATAGAGAATTGTTGCATGGGGATCCCCTGGCACCGTATGATTTCTATATTGACTAGGTATTTATCTACAGAGGGCAAGACGCAGTGATTAGAGTAGCGATTAACGGCTTCGGGCGCATTGGGCGTAACTTCGCGCGTTGCTGGCTGGGCAGAACAAATAGTCAAATAGAATTAGTTGCTATTAACGACACCTCCGACCCCAGAACCAATGCCCACCTATTGAGATATGACTCAATGTTGGGTAGGTTGTCAGACGACGTACAGATCAGCGCTGATGATAATAGCATCACCCTTAACGGCAAAGTTGTTAAGTGTACGTCCGATCGCAATCCCGAAAACCTCCCCTGGAAAGAGTGGGAAATCGATCTAATCATTGAATCAACTGGCGTTTTTACCAGCAAGGAAGGGGCCACCAAGCATATCAACGCTGGAGCCAAAAAGGTGCTGATCACGGCTCCCGGTAAAAACGATGACGGGACGTTTGTGGTCGGTGTGAATGAAAAGAATTACGACCACGCCAAGCACCACATTATCAGCAATGCCAGTTGTACCACGAATTGTCTCGCGCCCATTGCCAAAGTGCTGAATGACAACTTCGGCATCATCAAGGGCACCATGACTACAACCCACAGCTACACCGGAGACCAGCGCCTCCTGGATGCCAGTCACCGGGATCTGCGTCGTGCCCGTGCTGCCGCGATGAATATTGTCCCCACCTCTACTGGTGCCGCTAAAGCCGTGGCCCTGGTACTCCCCGAGCTGGCTGGAAAGCTGAACGGCATTGCTCTGCGGGTGCCGACTCCCAACGTCTCTGTCGTGGATTTGGTGGTTCAGGTGGAAAAGAGCACGATCGCCGAACAGGTCAATGATGTTCTGAAAGCTGCTTCTGAAGGCGAGATGAAAGGAATTATCAAATACTGTGATCTGCCGCTGGTTTCCAGTGACCATGCGGGTACCTATGAATCCTCCATTGTTGATGCCGCTCTCACAATGGTGATGGGTGGAGACATGGTCAAGGTTGTGGCCTGGTATGACAATGAATGGGGCTACAGTCAGCGGGTTGTTGATCTGGCTGAAGTTGTGGCTCAAAAGTGGGTCGCTTAAGCAAATCCCTAATCACTAGATCGAAAATTCATCCAACCCTTTTATTTCGGCAACTCTCAGGAGTTGCCTTTTTAGTTGAATGGCAAAGTAGAGATGTTCCGGCGGAACGTCTCTACCAATATCTGGTGTTGAAAATATGGCAGTTTAGCAAGTTGTCAGAGTAAAACAGGGAAAAGTACTGTTGTCCCAACTATGTCAGCTATCCCTATTGCAACGATGTCAGATGACTCTGGAGAATGGATTGTCAATCGGTATCAGCTTCAGCAACCGATCGGTCGGGGTGCAATGGGCACAGTGTACCAGGCTCTGGATGCTCGTCTGGGGAGAACCGTAGCTGTCAAGTTTCTGGCTCAAACTCTGCAGAGTCTGGAGATGTGCGATCGCTTTGAAGTAGAAGCCAAAGCCGCTGCCCAGTTGAGTACCAAGACCCAGTACGTTGTGTCTGTCTCAGATTATGGAGTGGATCAGAGGAATAGACCGTTTTATGTCATGGAGTACCTTCAGGGAACAAGCCTGAAAAACCGAATGCATCCCTCTCTTCCTTTGCCCGTATTTCTGAATCTCACTCAGCAGATTTGTCTGGGATTGCAATGTGCCCATGAGGGAATTCAGCTAGCCAGACACGCACCACGCTATCCAGTCATTCACTGTGATCTCAAGCCCAGCAACATTTTTGTGACTTCCGAGCCAATGCTGGGAGAGGCCATCCGAATTTTAGATTTTGGCATTGCCAGCCTCCTGACAAACGATAGTGAACAGATAAAAGGGTTTCGTGGTGGAACCCTGCCCTATTGCTCTCCCGAACAACTGAACGGGCAGACGCTGGATCCTCGGTCTGATCTCTACAGCCTGGGGATTTTGATGTTTGAAATGTTAACTGGGAAGTTGCCTCTGTACCCCAGAATTCCGTACTCCAGAACTCCGAAGTTTCAGGACTGGCAGCAGGCGCATCAATCTCAAACTCCTCGCGCTCTCACAGATGCTGCTCCCGATCGCCCCTTTCCCCAACCCCTATCAGATCTGATTCTCCGCTGTCTGGCCAAGCAACCGAACGATCGCCCGCAATCCGCCACCCAAATTCTGCAGGTTTTGCGGGAACTGGGGTCACAGTTTGGCACTCAATCTCCGGACGATCGCCCGGTAGACTCTCCAGCTTCAGAAACAGCCGTTCAGAATCAATCGGTCGTTCTTCCTAAAGAGCAGCGATCGTCCCCATCTTTGATCTGGCGCGGTTCAATCAGACCAGGCAGCATCATGGCTCAACCTTTATTTTCTGGCCGGGAAGAACTGGCCACAATTTGGTGTATGCTGCCCCATGCACGGATTCAGACGATCCAAATTCACCAACAGTACAACACCGTCAGACCGCACTTTCTGTTTG
>JBBIQC010000507.1:0-4183 GCA_037442585.1 Oscillatoriales cyanobacterium bin_317 | reverse complement strand
GCCACTATGTCCCCCCAATCCGGGTACCAGGAGCAAAACAGCACGCGGCGAAGAGTCTGAATGCCAGCTTTGGCAAAAGAGCTTGAGACCTTGAAACCCTTCAAGCCACTCTTCACGGTGCTGGATACCGACGGGCTGCATGGTTAGGATCCTCGATTTAGGAACGCTTCATAGTCTAGCTCATGGGTACTCATTTCCCAGCCATAGGAAATTTATAGGAAAACTCATATCTTTGAATTGGCCACATTTCTCCAAGCTACTCAGGTCAACAATGATCTGCAACCACGGACGGCGGCCTTTGGAGGCGTACTTGAGCAGTTGTGCCAACAGAGCGCTGGCCGGATGGCTCGAATCACTGCTCGAGTGGTCCAATCATAGTGATTCAACAATCGACTTAAAGCAGCGAGCGACTTGATCGCACTGGGCTGGGGCAAGGGTTGCCCTTGATCTGCGAGAAATAGTCCTAACAAGGCTTGCAGGTTGTCGCGTTGATAGGCTGTCGGCATCAAACCGAGCAGGGTGTAGGCTAACGTTTGGGCGTGTACAAGAATGGTTTCCACTGTTCTTGAAAGGCTTTATAACATTACGCCTTTTTCTCACCTATTTTCCCTTCTCAGTAGTCATTGGCCGCATGCCATGCCCCTACGCAGGGCGATCGCGACTTCTCAAACATCCTCTTAGATCGGTATTAAACCTTGTCCAAGTCCAGAACCGTAGTTTCTCTGATAGGAAAACTCCAGTTCTCTAGCTGGACTTGGTTTAGATGCAAAGGGCTGCTTGCATTACAGAATCGGTGCTAATAAACGAGAGGCACGGACGATCAGTTGAAACCCCAAAGGCCGTCGTTTGTAGTCATCCAAATTGACTGCAACAGAGGCGGATAAGTCAGATTGCAACATCTTTTCGACCTGCTGCACAAAGTCGGGATGGGTCAGGAAACTCATCACTTCAAAGTTGAGAAAGAAAGAGCGATTGTCCAGGTTTGTCGTGCCGACTGCGGCGATCGCCCGATCCACTAACAGGCACTTTTGATGCATAAAGCCCTGTTTGTAGCGATAGAGCTTAATACCCACCGAATAGGAAAACGAGCAAAGATAAACCAGCAAATGATCCGGACGATTGGGTAACAAAATGCGCACATCCACGCCCCGCAAGGCCGCCAGTTTAAGAGCTGCCAACGTCGAATCATCGGGCACAAAGTAAGGACTGGCAATCCAGAGCCGATGTTGCGCCTGGTTAATCACATTCACAAAAAACAGGTTGCAGGCAGGCAGGGCATCAGCAGGGCCAGTGGCAAAGATCAGAACTGTGGCATTGGTGGCACGATCGATCGTGGCCTGCCAGTTGACTTCGAGAATCTGCCGGGTTGCCCAGTACCAATCCTGCAAAAAAACACCCTGAAGTACCTGCACACTGGGACCACAAAGCTGAAGATGGGTATCCCGCCAGGGACTCAATTTGGGATCTTTTCCGGCGTATTCATCACCAATGTTTAATCCTCCGACAAACGCCGTCATTCCATCCACTACCAGAATTTTACGATGGTTGCGGAAGTTAAGTTGAAAGCGATTCCCCCGGCCTTTAGTGGTATGAAATGCACTGACCTGAACGCCCGCTTGCCTCAAAGCCGCAAAGTAGGCTTTTGGGGTCTTCTGACAGCCAATTTCGTCATACAGCAGATGAATTCGCACGCCTTGTTGAGCCTTCTTAATCAGAGCCTGCTGAAACACCTGGCCCGTTTCATCATCGTGAATGATGTAGGTTTGCAGCAGGATGTAGTTTCTGGCATCCGCGATCGCCTTCAGCATGGCCTTGAAGGTTTCCGGCCCATCGATCAACAGGGTGGCACGATTTCCCCCCATGAAGGCAATTCCTTCAAAGGTCATGGCTAATCGCTCCAGCGAGGCAAACTGCTCTGGCAAAGCGATCTGGTACTCTTGCAATTCCCGGTAGATGTCTCGGACTCGCTCTCGATGCAGGGCAAAGGCAGAGCGCAAAATTTCCCGATAGCCAAAAAAGCGATTGCGGCCAAACACCCAGTAGAACGGTAAGGCCACCCAGGGAATTGTCAGCAGGGAAATACTCCAGGCGATCGCCCCTCGGGAGGAGCGCACCGTCATCACCGCATGAGCCGCATTCGCAATTCCCGCCAGGTAAACAATGACGGTGGCAACCCCGTAGATAAGGAGCAGGCGGTTTTCAATCTGGATCAATTAGCAGGAAAACTCCGTCAGTAAGGGTTTGTGATCTGAGGATGTGATGTGATGCAAAACCCGTGCATTCACCCGATGTTCCCTCAATTGCTTATAAAAAATATAATCCAGCGGTGGCGATAACAAGAATCGCTTAATCTTCCGGTAATCATCCGGACTGAAACTGGCCTCTTGCAATCCCAAACGAGTAGCCGCCTGCTCTAATGCGGTCGATCGCGATCCACTCCAGGTATTAAAGTCCCCAGCGAAAATAATTGGCCCCTGATGGGTGGCGATCGCCTGCTCCAGATCCCGCAGTTGGGTTCTAAACGTTTGCAAATCAACAAAGTTAATCAGGTGGCTATTGATTGCCAGCAGTGTCTGCGATCGATGACTCAAGGAATATTCCGTCACCAGAGAAACCTTGGGAGTCTGGACGATCGGTTCAAAATGCTCCGTTACCAGTGCCCGACTTTGAATCGGATTGGTTTTAGCCGCCGTCAGCACGCCAGAATAAGCCCGATGATGAGCATCAATAAAGTTAGGTGCATAACTCCAACTCATGTCCGGCAAATCCACCGCATGAGCCGCATCCAGATCAAAGCGAACTTCCTGAAGAAAAATCAGATCAGGGCGATAGTGCCTGACCATACTGCGGAAATCTTTTAACCACTGGCGATCGTGGTTATTTTTGGCAATGTTCCAGTTCAACACTGTCATCGAACTACTTTCCAGGGCCGTGTGATGAACATGGTGACGGTCAATGGTATCAGCCTGAATCTTGAGAAATCGGTAGGATGGAACGAATTGTCGCAGTAGGGAATGGGTGAGTTGGGTACTGAATTCGAGCATGGAATGCGATCGCTGAACTGCGTTTAGCTTAACGTGTCCTCTATAGAAGAAATTGATCTAAAATCCGAAATCGCACCTCTGAGAAATCTTCCATGCCACGATCGTCCTCCTCTCCTCCAGCCCGCTCTTTTCCCCTGGCCCTCGATCGGGTCGCTATTGCCCTGATGCTGGTGATTGCCGTTGTTACAGGGCTGTTGTTGTGGAGTGGCGGTCGCACGTCGGCTCAGGTTCGCGACTTTACCTGGCAGGACAAAACGATTGGGGCGGATGATACCGCGTTTGTGATCACCTTCAGCCGTCCGATGGCTCATCAAACGGTCGAGAAAAACCTGACAATTACACCTCCGTTGTCTGGAAAAACAAGTTGGTCCGGGCGACGAATGGCCTATACCTTAAATCTGCCTGCTCCCTACGGCAAGGACTATACCATCCGGTTACAAAATGCTCTGGATTACTTCAGTCAGGCCGGAGGGCCGCAATCCACAATTCGTCCCTTTGAGGCCAAATTTCGCACCCGCGATCGGGCCTTCGCTTACATTGGGGTGCAGGGAGAAGAGGCCGGACGGTTAATCCTGTATAACCTGACCCAGCAACAACGGCTGATTCTTTCCCCCAACAATCTGGTGGTGAATGACTTTAAGCCCTATGCCCTGGGCGATCGCATTTTGTTTGCCGCCAGTGAACGTACTGCCCAACCTCAAGGGTTATTGGAGCAGAAACTATATCGAGTGTCTACAGGGATTCAACCCCATCCTCCCCTGCAAGTCGATGCCAATCCTGCCAATAAAGATCCGGTTAAATTGCCAGAGGTGAAACCCGCCGGAACCTTAGAAGAGATTTTGGACAGCAGGGACTATCAAAACCTGAAATTTGACCTCTCTGCCGATGGCAAAACGATCGTGGTACAGCGAGTTAGCCGTACCGATCCAGCCGATTTTGGCCCCTGGGTTTTGCGGGAAGGCCAACCACCGGAACCCCTGAAAGGCCAACCCGGAGGGGATTTTCTGATTACACCAGACAGTCAGGCGATCGCTATGGCCCAGGGCGAGGGAATTGCGATTCTTCCCTTGAGCGAAGCCCATCAACCCCTAGATTTTTTACCTCAGTTTGGTCGTATCTTAAGCTTTACCCAGGATGGC
>JBBIQC010000506.1:0-4188 GCA_037442585.1 Oscillatoriales cyanobacterium bin_317 | reverse complement strand
GATCAGAGAAACTACGGTTCTGGACTTGGACAAGGTTTAAATCTAATCGTCAGGAAGTTTAATCGTCAGGAAACTGCCAGCATGGGATGTGTTCTACCCGATCGCTACCGCAATAGGGACAACTCTCTTCCTCCGAAGCCACCCATTCGCGATCGCACCGCCGACAATGACACCAGATATTATTCCGGTTGGCCTTCTGTAGTGCAGCTTGCCAATCCTGAAGTTCTTGGGGCGTAAAGTGAGAAGAGGAATCTTGCATTCGAGTTAAGAGTTAAAAGTTGAGAGTTAAAAGTTGAGAGTTAAGAGTTGAGAGTTTTAAGTTCTCAGTTTTCAATTTTGAATGATGAATTGAACTTCTTTTCCCATCATCCCATTACCCCTTCACTCACTCCCCATCCTCCTATCTCCCTCTTCACCCTACTTCCTACTTCTTCCTCAACTCCTTCACCATCCACAGCGACTCCGTTTCATATCCCAGCGATCGATACAAATTCAGAGCAGGCTGATTGGCTGTAAAAACCTGCAAACTGATCTGACGATCGCCTCGCTGTCTGGCCCATACCTCAGCTTGCTGCATCAGGGCAGAGCCGAGTCCTCGACGACGATGGGCGGGAGCGACATAAAGCAGAAAAACATGAGTATGCCGATCGCCAGTGGATTGCGCGATCGCCGTTCCCAACCACAAGCATCCGATCGCTGTAGTTTTAGATTGACTGGCTGACAAGGATGGCAATCCCGTTAATTGCTCTGATGCAACCTGATGCATCCACCAGAGGGGAGTTTCGTTTGAGAAGTATTGGTCTACCGTCTCAGCAAGATGAGCCTGGTCGCCACCAGGAGCAATTTCAGCATAGGTTGTTTGCAGAAATTTGAGCAATAGCGCTCGCTGCAACGTAGATCCCTGACGAATGGTATAACCTGCAGGCAGGGACACACTCATTGACCTCAGCCAATCCTTATCCTTAAAGGGCGGAATCTTCAGTAATGCCAGTTACCAAAGCTGAGAGAGAGGGAGGTAAAGACGAAACCTTTTGGGAAATAGGTAACCGGAGTTGTTGCAAACTGACCTCATCCACAGGCGCTGGAGCCGCCATATCATCCGCCAGGAAAATGCGGGAACTAACAGCCAACAACGCTACGAGAAACACAACAACAATTAATAAGGGTGCAATGTACTGCCGAAAGATAGCCATGATAGCAGCGTTAGGAATTTTATAAAATTAAACATTTTCCAGGGCTAAAGCTGCAGTTTTCCTGAAGGAGAAACTCCAGTTTTCTAACTGAACCTGGATTCGTGTGATTTTTCTGAGACTTCATTCAAGTTTTATGAAGCTCTCTCATCTCATACTACCGCGAATACGAGGAATCCTCATCTATTATTTTGAGATTCTGTAGCAGGCTCCAAACGGCTATTCCAGGGAGCCACTACAGGTAGCAAAAGCAACCCCGGCAGGGCGGCCACCAGCGTTAATAAAAAGAACACCGACCAGCCTGTTGCCTTTGCCAGATCACCTGCCGGAGCCGCCAGAATAATTCCTCCCGCTGCCATCAAGCTGGATAGCAGGGCATACTGAGTAGCCGTGAAATTATGGTTACACTGGCTCATCAAATAAGCGACAAATCCGGCTGTCACCAGTCCGGCGCAGAGGTTTTCCAAATTAATCGCCAGGAGTAACCACAGACTATTCTTTGGCAGCAGTGTCAGGGAAAAGTAACCCAGATTGCTAAGCGCTTGCAAAATACCAAACACCCACAGAGATCGGGCAATCCCAATTTTCGTCAGTACGACTCCCCCGCCAACTACCCCCACCGTCGTCGCCAGAAACCCAAACGTCCCCTGAATTGCCCCAATTTCAGTTTTGCTATATCCCACATCTAATAAAAACGGGGTGGCCATATTTCCCACCAGCGCGTCCCCCAACTTAAACAGCAGGATGAACAGCAGCACCAGAATCGCAGCACGGATTCCCAACCGTTGAAAAAATTCCTTAAAAGGTAGATAGACCGCATCCATCAAAGACTTTGGTGGATGTCCCTGTACGATCGGTTCCGGTGCCCAGAGGGTTGTGACCAACCCCACCGCCATCAGCGCCGCCATTAACAGGTAAACCGTTGGCCAGGGCAGATAATCAGCCAGGATCAACGCCAGAGAACCCGATACTAAAATCGCAATTCGATAACCCAAAACCCAGGTCGAAGCCCCAATTCCCAACTCCTGCGGTTCCAGTACATCCGTGCGATACGCATCTCCGGCAATATCCTGGGTGGCACTCAAAAAGGCAATGAGCATGGCATTCATCGCCACTAATTGCAAAGCCTGTTGGGGGTGCTGCAGAGACATGGCCGCGATCGCCACCAGCAGGCCCACCTGCGTTAACAATAACCAACCCCGTCGCCGTCCCAAAATCCGGGGAACAAAGCGATCGAGCAGTGGCGACCACAGAAACTTCAGCGTGTAAGGCAACCCAATCAAACTAAACCAGCCAATCACCCCCAGATCCACCTGAGCATCCTTCATCCAGGCTTGCAACGTGCGACTCGTAAGAAACAGCGGCAAACCAGATGCAAACCCTAGCAGCAGCAGGGATGCCATCTTACGGCTGCGCAGGATTTTCAACAAGGGCTGGGTTATTTTCATGGGTCAAAGTTAGGGAGCAAGTCAAAGTCCCCCTTAATAAGGGGAATTGAGGGGGATCTGAAGGTTTTGCAACAAGCATTAGAGCCTTTCAAGCATCCTCTTAGACTCCCATAGAATTGCAGATCTTTACCCCTTTCGGGTAGTTTTTGTTTGTAGAGACCTTCCGGCGGAACGTCTCCACGAATACCGCCCTTCTGACGAAATGTTGACTTCTCTTTAAAATAGAGATTTAACGGGTAGGAGATATCACCTGAATCAAACTGGATTAACTTTCTCCGTGCCGTTGGGCTAAATGCCTTCTATAGTGGACTAAATAGCTACCAATCCGCCTAGTAACGCGAAGCAGACGAGGAACATAATGCTTGCAACCCCCTTACTTCGTTCTAAGGAACTGCCTACTCTTCAATACGCCTCCACCCCAGACCGCTTCGACGAAACCTGGGAGTCGCCCCTGTCTACCCTATTGGGATTAGGGCGGGCTGCCGGAGCCGATTTCATTGAATTTTTTCTAGAGCGCGTCAATTACATCAGTTGTCTTGCAGAAGAGGATGCGATTACCAGCATTTCTCCTCGCCTGACCACAGGAGCCGGAGTCCGGGTTTTTCGCGGCCATGCAGATTGCTACGTCAGCACCAACGATCTGTCCTTCTCAGGGTTAAAGGCTGCTTTGGAAAAAGGACTCAGCATCTTAGGCTTGCAACTTCCTGGTCCAGGAGCCTTGATTCCCGAAATCAACCTGGAACCTTTACGCGATTATGGATCGCTACGAGGGAAAAAAAACTGGTTGTCCCAGTGCAGTTCCATGCGTGAAATGGGCGAAGTGCTGCTGGATGCCAATGCTCAACTGAAGCAAAAGGCCAAGCATATTCAATCTCGACGGGCCAGCTATTTCCGGGATTGGCAGGAAGTGTTAGTGGCTTCCAGTGATGGCACCTTCGCCAGAGATATTCGGTTGACGCAAACCATTGGTTCAATGCTCCTGTGTGCTGATGCTGCTCACCGGACTTCCGTGGCTCGCCGCCTGGGGGACACCAGCAACCCCAACTTCTTGCGGAACTGGAATTATGGCGCGGTGATGGATGATATTGCCGAGTCTGCCGGACAAATGCTGTACGCCGATTACGTGGAGTCCGGCACCTATCCGATCGTGATGGCCAACGAATTTGGTGGCGTGATCTTCCATGAAGCCTGCGGCCACTTGCTGGAAACGACCCAAATCGAAAAGCGCACCACTCCCTTCCTGGATCAGAAAGGTGAGAAGATTGCCCACGAAAGTCTGACGGCCTGGGATGAGGGGTTGTCCCCCCATGCGTTTGGGACGATCGACATGGATGATGAAGGGATGCCCGCCCAGCGTACCCTGCTGATCGAAAAAGGCGTGTTGAAGAACTTCCTGGCCGATCGCGCTGGTTCAATTCGTACTGGACATCCCCGAACAGGCAGTGGTCGCCGTCAGGACTACACCTATGCCGCCGCTTCCCGGATGCGGAACACCTACATTGCCCCCGGTGAACATGCGATCGCCGATCTGTTTGCCTCGATCGATAAAG
>JBBIQC010000505.1:0-4200 GCA_037442585.1 Oscillatoriales cyanobacterium bin_317 | reverse complement strand
GTTGGCCGTTTGCTGGGTTTAGATTTTCTGACCATTGCCCGATCGCTGGCTACCTTTGAAGGCGCACGCCGCCGCATGGAACGTCGGGGTGAATACAATGGCATCCTGTTCCTGGATGATTATGCACATCATCCTAGCGAGATTCAGGCAACGCTGGCTGCGGCCCGGTTACAAATTCAAGATTCCCCAATTTCCTCTCGTAAGCGGTTGGTTGCCATCTTCCAACCTCATCGGTATAGCCGAGTTCAGGCTTTTCTATCGGAGTTTTCGCGATCGTTTGGGAATGCTGATGTAGTAATCGTCAGCGACATCTACAGTGCTGGGGAACCCAAGCCTGAAGGTTTTACAGGCGAAGTGGTTGCCAGCCTGATTGCAGACCATCACAACAAGGTGATCTACCGACCATCACTACCATCCATCAGCCAGTTGTTGACAGAGCTGTTGGTTCCCGGAGATATCGCATTGTTCCTGGGAGCAGGTAACCTCAATCAAATTATTTCAGAAGTGATGGCTTTTCATCAGACTGTGGAGCAAGAGTTATCTCAAGAGTGGTGTAATCACGCTTAGTCAGCTCTATCTATCAACTTCACACCCTCACTACCGAATCTGATTGGTTGAGTCGTTTAAATTAGCCTTTTGATGGTTGCTGTCGCGGGAAATGGATTCGATTGTTAAGTCATGACTCTTTCATACAACCTTCCAAAACCAATGTCTCCTGAGACAGAAACCGTGGTTCCTCTACCCACTCGTCGTCTGTCCCACGCGGCTAATCGCCAGATTCACCTTGTTAACACAGATTGTGTGATTAAAGCAGGAGTTCCCTTAGCTACACTGACTTCCTTCCGGGTTGGTGGCCCTGCCGAGTGGTACGTTGCACCTCGCACCTTAGATGAACTTCAGGCCAGCTTCGCCTGGGCTAAGGCTGAAGGACTGCTGATTACTTTATTGGGAGCGGGGTCGAATTTATTGATTAGCGATCGTGGCCTTCCTGGCCTGGTCATTGGTACGCGCCGCCTGCGTCATACCGGATTTGACCTGAGAACAGGCCAGGTAACCGTGGGATCTGGTGAACCTCTACCCCGATTAGCATGGCACGCTGCCGAGCAGGGGTGCCGGGGATTAGAATGGGCTGTTGGCATTCCAGGTACGGTTGGGGGAGCCGTTGTGATGAATGCAGGTGCCCACGGTGGGTGTGTTGCTGAACGTCTGGTGAATGCTCATGTCCTCTTGCCAGATGGCAGTGTCAAGATCTTGACTCCTGAAGAAATGGAATATGCCTATCGCACTTCCATTCTGCAAGGCAAGGATTGGTTAGTGACCCAGGCCACTTTTCAGCTAAAACCGGGATTTAGTCCGGATCAGGTGACAGCCGATACCGCCAGCCATCTTGACCAGCGCCGTACCACTCAGCCCTACCACATGCCGAGTTGTGGCAGCGTTTTTCGGAATCCCGGCGAGTACAAAGCAGGCTGGCTGATTGAGCAAACTGGCTTAAAGGGTTACCAAATTGGTGGTGCCCAGGTGGCCCAGCGTCATGCCAACTTCATCCTGAATTGTGGTTCTGCAACAGCCAGTGACATCTTTCAACTGATTCGGCACGTTCAAAGAGAAGTGCAAGAGCGTTGGCGGTTGCGCCTGGAGCCGGAAGTTAAAATTTTGGGAGAGTTTCAGCCAATCTGAGGTCGGTTAGCCGCAATATTCACCCGTAACCGATAGTGTCATAATGAGACAATTGACAATCTGTAATCAACTCGTACCCCAGTAGGTGTTATGTCACAAGGACAGGGATTTGGCTTCGGTCTTGGCAAAATGAAAGAGCTTGCCGAAGCATTCAAGAAAGCTCAACAGGTTCAAGAAGGAGCCAAACGGCTTCAAGAAGAACTCGAAGTCATGGAAATTGAAGGTGAGGCCCAGGGAGGACTGGTAAAGGTCGTTCTCAGTGGTAACCAGGAACCTCTGCGCGTTACTATCTCACCCGATGTTTTAGAGCAAGGAGCGGACATCGTTTCTGATCTGGTTACAGTCGCCATGAAAGATGCTTATAACAAGTCCACGGCCACGATGCGGGAGCGGATGGAAGAACTGACTGGGGGCCTGAACCTGCCAGGAATGTAAATCCTGAACAAGATTTGCAGGATGCAGGGGTGACAACAAAAGTTGTTGCTCAAACTGTTCCGGGGACATCCTCCCCGGTTTTGCACTATTGAGAGTTTGCAAGATTCATGCCTTACAAATTGTTATTTGTTTGTCTGGGGAATATTTGTCGCTCTCCAGCAGCCGAGAATATGATGAATCACCTCCTGGAGCAAGCCGATCTTACAGGCCAGGTGATTTGTGATTCTGCTGGCACCTCTAGCTATCACATTGGGTCACCGCCCGATCGCCGCATGACTGCTGCCGCCTATCAACGTGGATTGGCAATGCAGGGTTGTGCTCGTCAATTTCATCAAGCCGATTTTGCTGCTTTTGATCTAATCCTGGCAATGGATCGGGAGAATTATGCCGACATTTGTACGCTCGATCCTACCGGAACCTATCGCCATCAAGTTCGTTTGATGTGTGATTTTTGTACCCACCATGCCGTTAAGGATGTGCCCGATCCTTATTACGGTGGGCCAAACGGATTCAATCAAGTCCTGGATATTCTCACGGATGCGTGTCAGGGACTGTTGCAGCATGTGATTCGACAACTGCCCCTGAACCAGTAACGACTGAGGCAAGGCAGGAGAAACAAGCAAAGAGTCAACTACTTTCCTTCTGCCCCCTGACTTCGCCCTTCTCCCTGTTCATACTAAATGGTGGTCAACGGCAAATCGTACCAGTTCGGCCCGGTTGCTGGTATCGGTTTTGTTGAGCAAACTGCTGACGTACTTCTCCACGGTGCGAGGACTCAGATGCAGACGATCGCCAATTTGTACGTTCGATAGCCCTTCTGCCAGCAGCGTTAATACTTCTTGTTCCCGTTCTGTCAATTTGAGCGCTGGAGCGGTTGGTAGGGCAGTTGTATGGGTTTCCTGAGCCAGCGGTGATTCCCCAGAGGTGGGGAAATTGCGCGATCGCCACTCTAACTCAATCATCTGTAACCGTTCTAGCAGGTTACGCACAATCACCCCTAATTCCTGCAATTCAAACGGCTTTGGTAGATACACATCGCCACCTACCTTGTATCCTTGAATTCGTTCATGAGTTTCAGTCCGAGCCGTCAGAAACACAACGGGCAACAGTCGTAAAGCAGGCTTCTGCCGCACCCGTCGTACCAGATCATAGCCATCCATCTGGGGCATCGTAACATCGGTAACAATTAAGTGGGGTTGGTATTCTTCAACCAGTTTCAAGGCTTCCAACCCATTTGCCGCCATCACTACCGTATACCCAGCTTGTTCGAGATAATCGCTGATCGATAATCGCGTTCCCAGATCATCATCAGCTACAAGGATTGTCAAAGGCATGCAGGAAAAGCCCTCAGAATAGCCGATTCCTAGAATAGGTCATGTCAATCTGAAAGTTAAGAAGTTTCAGCCAAGCCTTACTTGGGTAGTTGGCTGAGATAATCTCAGACCTCCATCCTAGCTGGACTTGGTTGAGTTTATTCAATCTATGAAACTAAGTGCAATTATTCTCAGGGTTTCAAAAACCAATTTTTGTAATTCTTCCTGGCAACGATTATAAATTTATAAAGATGCCGTAAAAATACGGAGATCAAGATTAGGAACTCAACTTTCTCTGTATATATTCTGATTAATGCATTTCTGTAATCTCGAAAAGTTCCCAAAGTGCTTTGAGCGTGATATTTTCTCACATCTAAGTAGCAATTTGTATAGAGCTTTTCGATAGTATCTCAAGACTAAATTCTATGCTGAGATGCAGGGTTTAACTTGTCAGTCTGTCCCTGTGCCTGACGGTTTAGTTTTGGTTCGTTTCATTCACCTTCTATTTACTGACGATGCTTAAGACAACTCAATCCACTAAACTCGCCATATTTGGTGCTGCACCTGCTTTTACTCAAAAGTTGCACGTTGGCCGTCCCAATATTGGCGATCGCGATCAATTAATGGAGCGCATTAATGATGTGCTCGATCGCAAATGGTTCTCCAACAACGGCAAATACGTTCAAGAATTTGAAAAGAAACTGGCGGAATTTACAGGACTGGACAGTGCAAAGTTATTGATGCTCACCAATAGTGGTATCAATCTGTTGAA
>JBBIQC010000504.1:0-4214 GCA_037442585.1 Oscillatoriales cyanobacterium bin_317 | reverse complement strand
GGGGTGAGGGGTTGGAATTCCAGGCTGAGGAGGTTGCCCGGTTGGGTGAAGCGAACGAGGGTAGAGCCGGGAACGGCGGCAACGAGAATCTGTCCTCCTGGAGCAGACAGGGTGCCAGTGTTGACGACTGTTCCACCTAACAGAGCTAAGGATTGTCCAGATGGCACACTGAGGCTGCCCACATTGACGATCGCACCCGGTTGAGGATGCATGAAGATCAGGCGATCGGGATTACCCGTTAAAGCGGTGTAGGCATTTGCACCAGCAGCATTGAATTGACCATTGGCAAATCCAATACTGTTGGCCGTTGTTGCCATGAACGAGGCAGGCACATTTAAACTGGCATTGGCACCAAAAATAATCCCAGCAGGATTGAGCAGAAACAGGTTTGGCGTGCCTCCTGAAATTTGAATCTGGCCATCAATCACTGAAGGAGTGTTACCCACCACCCGTCCCAAAATGTTTTGCAACTGGGGATTGGCCAGGAAGTTGGCAATTTGCCCCGGAGACAGCCCAAATTGTTGAAAGCTATGAAACAGGTTCGCTCCGGCCTGAGTGCCTCCTGTGATATTAAATTGATTGCCCACCGGAGTGACAATCGTATTGGTGCCATCATTAGCCGGAGCAATCGCTTGAGCCTCAACCTTTCCAGCATTCAAGGTCGCCAGCAACGGCAAGAAAGCCAGCCATGCCAATTGCCGCAGAATAAACCGTCCAGTCGATATATCCACATCAAGCTGATGACTAGCTGCCATGCCTCGTCGCTGAAGTGCCCACAGAACAACGGCACGGGATCGGAGAGTTTGTTCCAGTCGGAGTTGTTGGGAAGCGCTGTGAGAATGGTTGCGGTAATAGTACAGCGGTTGTGGGAGATGATGGATTTGGGTGACTTCAGATAACCGCAGGCAAAGATCGTAGTCTTCTACAAAGTCAAGGGAGCGATCGACCCCGCCCACATGGTCATACAGCGATCGCCGCAACAGCCGGAAATGAAACGTCATAAAGTCCACCAGCAGCCGCTTTGGGGAGTAAGGAATGCGACAGCGGCGACCATAGCCCAAAATCTGCCCCTGTTGATTGACATCGAAATAGTCGGTATAAACCATGCCGATCGCGCGATTGGCTGCTAAAACCTCTACCGTTTGCGCTAATGCCTCTGGGTGCAGAAAATCATCACTATCCAGCCAGCCCAGATAGATTCCCTGGGTCTGAGCGATCGCCGCACTCAAGGCCGCTACCCGTCCCCGATGCTCTGCGCTCACGACCCGTACCCTGGAATCCTGACGAGCGTAGTCGTGCGCCAGTTCAACCGAGCCATCCGTGGAGCCATCATCCCAGATCAGCAACTCAAAATTTGTCCACGTCTGTTTCAGCACACTGGCGATCGCATCGCCCAAACACGATTCCCGGTTGTAAGTCGTAATAACGAGTGAAACCAGAGGGCGCATTTCATCTTCCAAATTCTGTGACTCCTTTTAACACTGAATGTCAGGTAGCCAGAGAATTTGAGCCAAAATCTTTACTTTGCCGAAATGGGAGTCTATTGTGCAAAGGACAAAGGACGAATGACGATTAAAACTTCCTAACTCTTTACCCTCAACTCTTAACTTTTCACTTTCCACTCAAGTAAATTTCCTCTGCTACCTGCTTCAGGCGGCGGAGTTGGGCTTGCATATCTTGCTGTGTCCAGCGGGCGGCGAAGGTGTTGAAGCCAAACTGTACCAGGGGGTTGGGAATTGTGAACTCAAAGCGATTGACCAGACGAGTGCTATCTAGCTCAGGGTTGCACTCCCAGCGATCGCGGCCTGTAAAAAAGCCCTTAAATCCCCAGACGATCAAGCCCGGTTCTCGCTCGATCACAACATTGGTTAGAGTGGGTTGCCAGAAGGGAAATTGGACTACGAAGCGGCTCTGGCTACCAATCTGAGTTGACCACTCTCCGATCGGCTCACAGCGTAAGGCAGGATTAAGCCAGCGATGCATCAGATCCAGGTCAGTCAGGCATTTTTCAACCACGATCGCACTGGCTTTGATGGGAATGGACTGTTCAAAGGTTTGATAAGCAGGCATGAAGTAGGGAGAGGGGAAAACTTAATATTAACGAATGTAGCTGACTGACCAATAACAATGATCGAGGATCTCCACGTCAGAAATCGAGAGTTAGAGCAGCAGCTCCGCCAGTGTCAGCAGGAGATCCAGCAAGCAAAGCCTGCTCAACAACTGGCGGAAAGCCGCTTAGTTGCGGAACGGCAGCAGTTTCAGCGATCGCTTGTGCCAGCGCTCCTGTGCATCGCTGTAGCGGATCCGAATTCCTGGATAGAGGCGATTCACCCCGACGATCGCGATCGTATGCTCGCCAAACTGGAGCATCGATCCTGGCCCATGACGGGTAAAATCGCAGGGTTTGACTTTGGGATTCGCACGTTCCTAACCTGCTCTGAGGGCTTCAAGATTGAGTCTCCCCAGTTCTTCAAGCAGTCGATGAATGCCATCCAGAAAGCGAATCGGGAGCTGTCCAGGAAGGTCAAAGGTTCCCATAATCGGGACAGAGCACGGTTAAACCTTTGCCGCAAGCATGAGGACATCACCTCCCCTCTTCCAAAACTTGCTCAGAGTGTGGTCACGTCCTGGAATCGCTGGATTTGAAGGTGAGGGAGTGGCGTTGCCCTGAGTGGCACACCCTGCACGATAGGGATGAGAATGCCGCTGTGAATATCAAATGCAAACCACGGCTGATGCATGGCCCTAAGTTTCTTTATCTAGCACTGTTCCAACCAAACACGCACCAGCCAGATTTACCCCTTCTAAATGAGCGTCTTCTAAATCTGTACACAGTAAGTTTGCTCCTGCCAGATTCGCACCAGCTAGATTGGCTCCCTGCAAATTTGCCTCTTCTAAATTAGCTTCACTCAATAAAGCTCCCTGCAAATCCGCCTGCATCAAGTTCGCTCCTTGCAGATTGGCACTGGTCAGGTTAATTCCCCGCAAATCGGCTCCCCGCAGATCCACTCCTTGCAAATTCACACCCATTAAATTTGCGCCACTCAAAAAGGCTCCGGCCATACTGGCTTTGTTTAACCTGGCCCGCATCAAATTGGCTCCCCGCAAATTGGCTCCCCGCAGATCGGCCTCGGTTAAGTCTGCCTGCATCAAATTGGCTCCCATGAGTGTCGATCGCACATCTGCCCCAACTAACTGACTGCCAATCAGGTTCGCTCCTTCCAACGAGGCTCCTGTCAACCTGGCTCCATTCAAATTCGCTCCCATGAGTCGGGCACCGATCAAATTCACGCCCTGCAAATCTTTTCCTGACAGATCGGCTTCTTCCAGATCTATACCAGGAGCGAAATGGAGCTTATCTGTCTGAGAAGTATTGGTCGTCATGGGAGAGAATGTTGAAAGTTAAGAGTTGAGAGTTGAGAATTAAAAGTTAAGAGTTGAGAGTTAAGCCAAGTCCAGCTAGAGAACTGGAGTTTTCCGATCAGAGAAACTACGGTTCTGGACTTGGACAAGGTTTAAGAATTAAAAGTTACAAGTGCGCGATGTAGGTGTACCCATTAATCCTTAACCTTTTACTCTTAACTCTTAACTATCCACTATTCACTATTTACTATCCACCCTTTGTGCAAACAAATTATCTGCACAGTGGGAATCAATCAGCCATAGGCCAGCAGAAATTTTGGGAGAACTGACAGATAAGTTTAGCCCCTGTTGCAGGCCGCAGACTAACAATGAGAGGGTTTCCACCAGTTTAGGATCCCAGCACTGGTTTTGTTCCTGCTGACAGTCCGCCAGTGCTTTAGCTATGCATTCTTCAGGACTGAGAGCATCAGCCGCCGATCGCAAATGGGCTAAGCGATGTTGAAACGTTTCCACCAGTCCCAAAATTCTTGACTCCAGAGGAATTTCATCGCCTGCTAAACCACCTGGCTGACCGGAACCATCCCAATGCTCGGTCTGATGGGTAATGATGGTGGCGATCGCTCGTAACTGAGGCATGGTTCGTACCACCTGCGCTCCGGGTACCAGAGGACAACTGGGCGCTTGATCGAGAGCATCGCTGGAGTAGCGACCTGTACCCGGAGCCAGGACTGATTCTGTTTGTTGTAAGGGCGCTAATCGATGCAGCAATCCCGCTAACTTGAGGCGACTAATTTGCCAGATGGGAAGATCCAGAAGCTGCCCCATTGCCTCTGCGAGAGCCGCTACTTCTG
>JBBIQC010000503.1:0-4214 GCA_037442585.1 Oscillatoriales cyanobacterium bin_317 | reverse complement strand
CGCCCGTATGATCCTCGCGCACGCAAATTATCCGGTGACGTTGAGCATCAACCACGCCATCGGCATACCGCCATGCCTGCTCCGGAGTAATCGCCACAGGTTCCTGACCCATATCCTGACGATACAAGCGCTGATCGGCAAAGTTGGAGAAATAAAGCGTTCCCTGATGCACCAGAAAGGCTCCGCCGCCATACTCATGCACCCGCGATCGCACATTCAAGGGCGGTGGGGTAACATCCGTAATCTGCCCATCCACAGTACGACGCACCACCACATTGCGGCCCCCCTCCGTCGGACGCATCTCACTCCAGTACACCGTGTCCCCATCCAGGCGCACTCCTCCCAGCCCGATCGTGCCAGCCACGATCAGGTCAGAGGTGATGGGAGATTTCCAGGAACCATAGGGAGCGATGCGAGGTTCAGTCATGTTTGTATCTGCACTCTAAATGGGTATCACTTCGAGGATAAGGGTTTTAGTGCCAGTTGGAGAAAGGAGGGAGGAGTTTTAAGCATAGGGTAGCTTTTGACAGGGTTAAAATTTTGGTAGCTTTCCTTTCACACAGACATTGAATGTCAAACATCCTCAACCTGTTCATCGCTTTGAATGAAGCCGGACTGGATCTGGAACCGGAAGAACGGGAGGCATAGTCTCAACGACTTGCGGCTGACCTGAAAGATGGATGAGCAGAAGACGCAATCCTGGCCATCCTGCAACGAGGACTAACTACGGTGGGGCACACCGGAAGTCTTACGCTTGGGGAGATTTGTCCGCTAGCTTGGTTGGTGAAAACCTGCTGAGTTATGGCGAGTCGTAGAACCAAGAATCCCCTGGCTTTAGCGAAGCGGAGCCACGGGGAGTGTCCATTTGTGCTGATTTGGGGCAAACTGGTTCTTGCAGGGAAAGCTCTCGTGTTAAGGCCAATTAACTTATGCTTCAGGTTACTCAGGCTCCCCAAGCGCCGGTTCTAGTCCAGCAACGATTCTCCATTCTGGGGATAGCCTCAACGACCTATGCCGGGAGAACGTTGCGGTTAACGGTTGATGGGTCTTACACCACCAATGGCCCGGTCATCAAACCCGATGGCACCTGGCAGATTGATTTTTTGTTTCAGCAGACCGGCAATCGCCGTTTGCGGATTGCTGTTGGCACGGACAGCACAGAAATTATCATTCCTGTTGTGGATAGTGTGCCGCAGACGCGACAGTTGCGGTTTACCCAGGTTCCTACCCGATTGCAAGTTGGACAGGCAGCCGTCATCGAGGGAACAGCCACCAATTTTCCTGACGGGTCAGCGTTGTTTTTGCGGGCAGATGGTCAGTTTGAACTGGCTCGCCCGATTGTGCGGTTAGGGAAATGGCAGGCGACGATCGGTTTTAACCAGTTGGGAAAACGTACTCTAGAGATTATTAGTTCAGATGGTAAGAATCGGGCTACTGCCGAAGTTGAGATCGTTGCGGCTCCACCCCGTCCACCCCGGTTAAGTTTTACAAATCCTCCTCAACAGGCCAGGGTTGAAGAAACCATTTTGTTAACCGGGACTGCAGAAAATTATAATGACGGCGATCAACTGGTACTGCGGGTCGATCAAAAAGTGGAACTGGCTCGTCCCCTGGTCAGGGCTGGGCAGTGGCGAGCACAAACCCTATTTCGACAGACAGGCAACCGTTTAGTAGAAATTATTGGTTCCGAACAAGACAAAGCCCAGACCATCATTCAGGTTGTGCAGGGAGATACAGGCTTTAAAGTGCTGCCCCGCAGTACCTGGACTGGTACGCCCACGCCAACCAGTCTGCCTAATCTGCAACCTAAAGGAATCACCATCCACCATACGTTTCTGGGTAATGCGCTCTCTCCGAATGCCGCGATCGCCGATGAAGTCGCCCGAATGCGGGTGATCTGGAATGGTCATGTCAACGGCAATGGTTGGTCAGATATTGGGTATCACTTCATCATCATGCCCAGTGGCCGAGTGTATGCTGCCCGCTCGGAAACGAAACGGGGAGCACACGACGTGGTGAATGATGGGTTAGGAGTTGCCTTTGATGGTATCTATAGTTCGGTCACGATTAATTCGCAGATGTACAACGCTGCTGTAGCCCTCTGCACCATTCTGTGTAAACGCTATGGCATTACGGATACTGTAACTCCCATTCCCACCCCCACGGCAGACTTTGGCACCCGCAATCTGCCTCGCATAATGGGCCACCGCGATCGGGTCGCCACCGAATGTCCTGGCAGTGAAGGAGGTCGCACAGTCCGGCTACCTGAGATCCGGCAAGCGGTGAATGCTCAGATTTAAGAACTTTGCCATGCAAACAATCATCGGGGTCATGGGGCCAGGGGAGCAGGCGACGGCAAGGGATGTGCAGGTAGCTTATGAACTGGGTCAGGCGATCGCCACGGCGGGATGGGTTTTGCTTACAGGAGGTCGTCCAATGGGGGTCATGGAGGCAGCCAGTCGAGGAGCGAAAAGGGCAGGAGGATTAACGATCGGGGTTTTACCCAGTAAGCACCGGGAGGATGCTGCGGCTGCGATTGATATTGCGATCGTGACAGGGATGGGCAATGGCCGCAACATCATTAATGTTCTCTCCAGTTCTGTGATCATTAGCTGTGGTTTGGGGGCCGGCACTGCTTCCGAGGTGGCTTTAGCGATCAAAACAGGCAAACCCATTGTGCTCCTGAATCTCTCAGAAATGGATTGCCAGTTTTTTCAGAATTTAGCCAGTTATCCGTTAGGAATTGCAGACCATGTTGGGGACGCGATCGCCCTGGTGCGTCAGTTTCTGTCGTCAACCTCTGGATAGAGGAAAACTAAGGTGAGATGGGGGAAGATGAGAAGGTGAAAGAGTGGGAGAGGCCGTAATTTAGAAAACATTGAAGGGGCTGAATGCCCGGTGGGGACAGGAGCCTATACCTGTTCTGCGAGTAGGTCAGTATGATCAAAATGGTGCAGGCGATCGCCGTTGCCTCTTCGTTGAATCAAAAGCCCTCTAGTGTGGAATTTTTTGCCGTGGCAGACAGTCCTGAAAAAGAAAATTTCTTGTACCCCATCGGTCGGTATCGCGGAAACTTTACTCCTAAACAACTTGCGTTTAACGCCAACTTGCAGGAGTTTGCCCAGCGAGTATCGCTGATTTGTGGCCTGGAAACGGGTGGCAAAATTAGTACTGACGATGCTTATAAACAAATTAAGCAGTTGTGGAAGACCTTGAAAGAGTCGAAGAAAGAACTGCTCGATCAGCAGGAGCCACCTCGTCCAGAGTTACCAGAGGATGAGTGAGCTGATTCTCTACTTGCGATTCCCTCAAAATAATCTGTCACAATTTGCAAAATGCGATCGCTGGCATGACCATCTCCAAAGGGATTGATTGCTTTGGCCATCGCGTCATAGGCCAGTGGATTGCCCAGTAACTCGGCGGCAGTCTCCAGGATGCGATTCGGGTCTGTACCAACCAACCTGGCAGTTCCGGCCACGATCGCTTCCGGTCGCTCGGTGGTTTCTCGCAATACCAGAACGGGTTTTCCTAAACTGGGGGCTTCTTCTTGCAGGCCACCAGAATCCGTCAGTAATAAATAACTGCGCTGAATGGCTCCCACCAGTTCGGCATAATCCAGTGGCTCGGTTAAGAACACACGGGGATGATTGCCCAAGGTAGCCTGCAACGGTTCTCGCACAGTCGGATTGCGATGCAGGGGCAGGAGCAGTGCCGTATCGGGAAACTTATCCAGCACCTTTAAAAATCCCGTTGCAATGTCCTGCAGCGGTTCTCCCCAATTTTCCCGCCGATGCACGGTGGCGAGGATGACGCGGTACTGATTCCAGTCCAGACCAGGCACATCACACCGGGGATGGCGAGCGGCTACGGACAGCAAGGCATCAATCACCGTATTGCCCGTTTGATGGATTTCTCCCGGTACAGACGATCGCTGCAAGTGCTCAACTGCCAGGGAGGTGGGGGCAAAGTGCAGCCAGGTGAGTTGGGAAATCAGGCGACGATTGGCTTCTTCGGGATAAGGATTATAGAGATTATCGGTGCGTAACCCCGCTTCTACGTGGCCAACTGGAATTTGCTGATAAAAAGCGGCCAACGCGGCAGCAAAGGCCGTTGTGGTGTCTCCCTGTACCAACACTAAGCGAGGTTGCAACCTTTGAAATAAAGTTTCCAGACCTTGCAAACTGCTACAGGTAATACTGGTCAGGGTTTGCTTC
>JBBIQC010000502.1:0-4218 GCA_037442585.1 Oscillatoriales cyanobacterium bin_317 | reverse complement strand
ATCGAAATTCCATTAAACTCTGCACCAGACATTTACCTCTTAAGGAAGACCAGAAGAGCCATGTCCTCCGATAGTCTGTAGATGTAGTTAAGGTCTCAGAGTTCCTCAAACCGTTTATTAGGAAGCTGTATGCACGAAAGTCATGCCACTGCTTTTTGAATTGAACTCTTGAGAGGTAAAATTTATCTGTTAACTTCTGTTTCTATCCAGGCTACTCGCTTTAATCCGGATTTAGACACTAATTCAGATTAAGGCTGGGCAGATAGGCTTTAGACTTTAACCCACAAACTAAGTAGAGAGAAGAACCTATGGCATTTGAACAGCCTCCCCTCCCCTACGCAATGGATGCTCTAGAGCCATACGGCATGAAAGCCGAGACCTTTGAGTATCACTATGGCAAACACCACAAAGCTTATGTGGATAACCTCAATAAGCTGACAGAAGGCACCGACCTGGCGAATATGCCACTGGAAGAAGTGATCAAAGTCACCTACAAGGATTCCGCTAAGCAAGGCATTTTTAATAACGCGGCTCAGGTCTGGAATCATACCTTCTTCTGGAACTGTATGAAGCCCGGTGGTGGTGGTGCTCCTACGGGAGAATTGGCTGCCCGAATTGATCAGGACTTTGGGAGCTTCGACAAGTTCAAGGAAGAGTTCTCCAATGCCGCAGCAACCCAATTTGGCAGCGGTTGGGCCTGGTTAGTGGAAGACAATGGCACCCTAAAAGTGACCAAAACTCCTAACGCTGTTGACCCGATCGCCGAAGGACAAAAACCCTTGCTGACTCTGGATGTGTGGGAACACGCCTACTACATCGACTTCCGCAATGCTCGTCCTGCTTTCATCAAAAACTTCCTGGATCGCCTGGTGAACTGGGACTTTGTTGCCCAAAACCTGGCCTCTTAGAATCATCCTCTGTAAGAGAGCCGCGATCACTGGCAAAACCTGGCAATTTAGCCTGGAGGTGCTGTGCGCTCGTGGCTTTCTTAATCAGGGATAATCAACCTGATCTCCTGCAAAGTTTTTATCCCAAGTAGCGTCCTGTCATTTGATCCATAGCTACCACTTGCCAACCGGCAGTTGCTGTCCCAGCAGATTTGGTGGAATAGCTGTTATGGCTGTTCAGCGACCAAACCTGGGTTTTGTCACTAAACATTCCATAGTCGCGCCAGAACAGATCCATCTTCCCCTTGCCAGTGAAATCGCCCATTGCCTGCAGATCCCAATAGGATGATGTGTTTTGCTGCTGCATGATGCAATCCGCTGTAGTGGTGCCATTCATCATCCAGGTTTGAGTTTCACCCGTGCGCTTGTTGTACCAGATCACATCCGCTTTGCCATTTCCGGTAACATCGGCCAGTCCCTCAAAGTTCCATCCGTTTTGGGGCGATAAAGTACCCAAGGACATT
Source organism: Oscillatoriales cyanobacterium bin_317 (assembly GCA_037442585.1). GTDB lineage: Bacteria > Cyanobacteriota > Cyanobacteriia > Leptolyngbyales > Leptolyngbyaceae > Leptodesmis. Next base: position 2,807 of record JBBIQC010000502.1, on the reverse strand, counting down.
TGGGCAGAACAACTCGTCCCATCCAGCATCCAGGCTGCGGTATCCCCGGTTTGCTGGTTGTACCAGAACAGATCCGTTTTGCCATTGCCTGATAAGTCGCCCATGCCTTTAAGAATCCACCCGGAACTGGGGGCCATTTGACCATAAGTAGCGTAACTGGGAGCATTGGCACCATTCAGCATCCAGGCTCCGGTGTCCCCAGTTTGGCGGTTATACCAAAACAAATCCGTTTTGCCATCACCGCTGAAGTCTCCCATCCCCTGGAACACCCAGCCAGACTCGGGTGCAACTTTTCCATAGCTGGCGTAGGTAGGGGCATTCGTTCCGTTCATTAACCAGGCAACCGTATCACCTGTTACCTTGTTGTACCAGAACAGGTCTGTTTTGCCTGTGCCCGTAAAGTCGCCCATCCCTTGCAGTACCCAACCCGAACCCGGAGTCACAGTGCCATAGGAGACTTTGGTTGGAGCATCGGAGCCATTCATCAACCAAGCGCCGGTTTCCCCAGTGTTCAGGTTCTGCCAGAACAGATCGGTTTTGCCGTCGCCATTAAAGTCTCCATAGCCTTGCAAAGTCCAGCCAGAGCCTGAAGCAACAGTGCCGTAGTAGGCCACAGTGGGAACATCAGCACCATTCATTAACCAGGCTCTCAGCTCACCCGTCTGGTTGTTGTACCAGAGCAAATCGGTCATGCCATTGCCGTCAAAGTCCGCATGGTAGGCACCCGCTTTGGCGGAGGTGTTACAACTGGCACGGTGCATTTGCTGCAAGGAATCAGAAAAGCCATAAGCCGCTTGAGGGGCCAGCAGGGCAGAGGCATTTGGATTGAGAGAAGAGGAATCCGTGAACGGAGTGGCTGCAGCAGTATTGAAGAGTTGCATAATTGGTATTCCTTACGGGGGCTTAATTCTTCTAAATAGGACTACAACGCAAAGGCCAAACATTTGGGGCGGAATCCTGTGATATTGCGGTTGACAACCGATGAGCTAAGGCTTCGGCTGGCATGATTTGAGTGCTGATTAGCAGTGATAAAAATCACTATTCATGGCAAGATTGTTTCGCACCATCGTTTCACGTCAACCTTGATTTTTCAGGACTTTCAACCGATCGCTGCGATCGCTACAACACCCCTTGGCGTGCAACTCCTGCAAAGAAGCTTGCCCAGCCAGACTGCTACCCTGTGGGTACCTGAAGCTCTCCGCGATCGCCTGCAACCTGTCACGGAACCATCCCTGCGCTCCTATTCCGGCTCATTGAAAGCGCATCTGGCCAGCCTTTGGGCCTCCCACCGCAGTTTTGTATTTTGTCTGGCAAGTGGAGCCGTTGTTCGCTTAATTGCCCCCTTACTGCAAGACAAAGCCTCCGATCCCGCCGTCGTCGTATTGGATGAAGTTGGGCAATTCGTAATCAGTCTGACGGGAGGGCATCAGGGTGGCAGCGATCGTCTTTCTCGTTTACTGGCTCTCCAGCTTGGTGCCACTCCCATCCTGACCGGAGCGAGTAACAGTCTGGGTCTTCCTGGAATCGATGTCATTGGCCTGCCGTTTGGTTGGGTCAGGGACGAGGGCGATTGGACAGGGGTGAGTGCTGCGATCGCCCGTCAAGCTCCAGTACAAGTGATCCAGGAAGCAGGGACAACCTTGTGGCGAGACTATCTACCCGCTGGGCATCCATTGGTATTGGCGGAATGGGGCGATCGGGGATTGGGGATTGGGAATTGGGGATCGGGGATTGGGAACGAGGCTCTGCAAGCTGCCATCTGGATTACTCCCCGGCTCACCCCAAATCCTTCTCCCCCACCTCCCGATTGCCGATCGCTGACCCTCGATCGCCACCTCCCCACTATCCACTGGCATCCTCGTGTCCTCTGGGTGGGCATTGGTTGTGAACGAGGTACTTCTCGACAGGTCATTGAAAGTGCTATCCAGCAAATCTTTCAGCAGCATGGGTTGGCAGAGGCCGCGATCGCCGGAATTGCCACGATTGATTTGAAAGCTGATGAAGTTGGGCTGGTAGAGTTTTGCCGCGATCGTGCCTTTCCGTTACGGTGTTACCCCGCTGCAACTCTGCGAACCATTCCTGTTCCTACCCCTTCCTCGATCGTCGAAACCGAAGTGGGTACTCCTAGCGTTGCCGAAGCTGCCGCCCTCCGAGCTATCCAGGATTTCCAATCTTGTACCGATGTGGTTGTTAATCGCGTCTCTACCCCAATCCCCAATCCCCAATCCCCCCCCTCCCTCCTGATTCCCAAACAAGTCTTCCGTCTGGAAAACCAACCTGGAGCCGTCACCCTGGCTGTTGCTCAGGCGGAACGGGAATATACCGGACGGACTGGAAAACTCTGGTTGGTGGGAACAGGGCCAGGACAGTTGGAGCAAATGACTCCCGCTGCTCAAACCGAGATCGCCCAGGCCGATGCTGTCATTGGATATTCTCTGTATATCGATTTGATCCGCCCCCTCTTCCGTCCGGGTCAAATTGTGGAAACCTTACCGATTACTCAGGAGCGACAACGGGCCGAACGAGCGATCGCTCTGGCCAATTGGGGGTTGACTGTCGCCGTGGTGTCTTCAGGAGACTGCGGTATTTACGGGATGGCAGGACTGGTGATGGAACAATTGCGGGCGCAGAATTGGGATGGCAAGACTCCTGCGGTTCAGGTTTTTCCCGGAATTACTGCCCTCCAGGCCACGGCTTCCCGCGTTGGCGCACCCCTGATGCATGACTTTTGTGCCATCAGTCTGAGTGATTTGCTGACTCCCTGGGAGGTGATTGAAAAACGGTTAACCGCAGCGGCTCAAGCGGAT
>JBBIQC010000501.1:0-4219 GCA_037442585.1 Oscillatoriales cyanobacterium bin_317 | reverse complement strand
ACCGAGACCAAAAGCTACTAGCTCATTGGCAATACCAAGAGATACACTTATCCTGGAACTATCTGATACGAAAGAGAACGGCTTTTGTCTGGGCTTCCAAGATGAACGACTGTTTGTCGAATTTCGAGGTAGTGGAAAACAAACAAGAGTTGAAATGGAGTCTCGTTTTCCTGTCGATATGGTTTGGCACCATATCGCTATAGCTTTAAACAATGAATCAGAAATTTGGATATATCTGGATGGTCGTGTTCAATCAATCGTTGTACAACATGCAGAGAACGCAAAGAGTATTGTTATTCAAGGTCGCCGTCGCATGATTGGAAAATTTAAGGCACCGATTGATGTAAAAAATTGTTCTCTTTTTATTGGCAAACGAAAAGAACCTGAAAACTATTTCCATATCGCGATCGCGGAGGTTCGGATCTGGAAAACAGCACGCACCCAGGATCAGATTAAAGAGCTTCAATTTGCTCGTTTAAGAGGAGATGATAAAGATTTGTTGGCCTATTGGCGCTTGGATGATAGTGGGCAAGACAATCTAGTACATGATTCATCCCTCTATAAAAAGGATGGTAGACGCAACAGTCCAATTCCTGAGCAATGGGATCCAACTTTATGGTCGTACCCGACACCACCCGCATCATCCCTGTAGTATTTCTCTTGCCTAAACGCGATCGCTTCCTGCTTAAAAGGAGTTCCTGCTATTATCATTCTGGAAAGAGCTTAGGGGTCAACTGCTCTGGAATCCCCGCCATCTGAATTGCGCTGCATCCCAACTTATAGGCAAACTCTACATCTCGCCCCGCCAAAAGTGCATCATAAAAGCCGATCGCAAACTCGATCTCGGCTTGATCCCCAGCAACTCTTTTCATCATCTGCTCAGAGATGAGCAAATGGCTATTCTTCAAACAAGGCTTCTAGATCGCGATCGCCTCGGACAACCCTGACAATTTCAATATCCTCTTCCATCACCCGATAGAACAAAATGTAGCGATTGATTGGCACCCCCCGAAGACCAGGGCGAATCGCTGCATAACTACGGCCCATCAAGGGAAACTGGGTCAGATAACGACACTTTTTACCGAACTCCTGTAAAAACTGCTCTCCGGCTTCTACGTTATGGGTTGCAAAATAATCTGTAATCTCTTCCAGATCCCGAATTGCATCGGGTGAAATCCGGTAGCGACTCACACCTGATTATCTCCTTTTCCGCTGTGAAGCCGTTCCCTTAAACCCTCTACAACCCATTCACCGTCAACCCCCTCTCCTCGATCCAGTTGAGCGATCGCGCCATCGACCTGCTGGCGCATCTCCTCAATCCACTGCTCATAATGCACCCGTTTTACCAGTAAGTTCAACGCCTGCTCGATCACCTCATCCACGGATTGATACCGTCCTGATGCCAGTTCCTGATGAATAAAGTTTGCCAACTCTGGCTTTAGAGCCTTTAAGGTAAAACTCATAACGAACACCAAACCAAGGGATCTGCCATGATCTTAGTCTTTTATCGGTTAGCTAAGAATACTGACAATGATCTTTTCGGTTCAAAACAGGGGTCAACTGCTCTGGAATCCCCGCCATCTGAATGGCAGTGCAGCCTAGCCTGTAGGCAAACTCCACATCTCGCCCCGCCAATATAGCATCATAAAACCCGATCGCAAACTCGATCGCCGCTTTATCCCCAATCGCCCGTTTCATCCCCACCACATAGGGAATATGCTGGGTGATCGCCTTGGCCTGGGTTTCTGAGTAACAGGCATTCAGCACCACACATTCAACTTGGTCACTAAACAAGCCAAACAAACTAGCGATCGCTTCTGCTGATACCAATTTAGGCTGCCCTGTTTCATCCTCAAACATCAACCCTTCTGGCTCTGGCGAGGAGTTTGAAACAACAGACAGCTTTCGAGTGGATAGCGGCTCCTGCCCTACATCTTCAGTCCCAACGCCATGACCCGAAAAGTGGACAATTTGCGGTTGGCAATCGAGCAGCGCCCGCCGCATATCCATAGCCGTTACTGCCCAACGCTCCTGCAACACAAAGCGATCGCGATATTGAGACCGTTCTAACCCCCTTTGCAGCGATCGCACCTCTTCCCCCAATCGCAGAGGAGTTGTGCCTTTAGGGTTTGCGGCTAAGACCAGAATGGTCTTGCTTAATTGGAACCGATCAACACCCTTGGCATCTTTAGCTGGATCAGGTGGCCCGTGAGAGGCTTCTTGATAATGGATATCACCAGAACCAGTCAGATTAGTAATGGGACTGTCCGCAATATTGAATACTGATCCCTGAACATTTCCAATCGCTGTTCCACCTGACATTTGCCCAATGGCTTGATTACTCTGATTGCTGAGTTTATGGTTGGAGTCGTTCTCTTGTAGAATTTTGGCGATCGCCGCGGCCAGTTCCGGTTTGTCTTTCAGCAACGTTGCCAATTCTTCCTGAAACACGTCTTTTCGAGCTTCGCTCTCCGGTTTTGCCGCCACCTGCTCTGCCGCAACTTTCAAATCCTCTTTTGTCTCCACCTCTGGATGCAGCTTTGACCAGACTGCCTTGGCCTTGTTCCAGGCATCCTCACCAAACTTCTCCGCAACTTTTTCTGATGCCTTTCCACCTAACTTTATGAGAAAAGGTAAGAAAGGAGAAAGAAAGACAGTGAGCGATGCAACATCCATGAGGAAAACTTCCGTAAATGATGAAAATAGGAAAACTCAGGCGATCGGGTGTCCATTTAACCTGCTTCGTTAATTTCAGGAGAATAAGCCGCTGCTATTTATTCTCCCCCTACTTTACCAAGGTAAACACTCTTCAACCCCATCGCCCCCTTTTTCGTCACCCCCCAATATCGCAGATAGTGATACGGTCCATACGTCTTACCTATCTTGGCATCTGGAATCATCTTCAGTTCAATATGCCCCCGTCCCCCGTGCTTCCCCAGCGGTGTGCCATCCTCACGAGTCTCCTGGTTCTCCTCCTCTGCCTCCTCCCGTCGCGACTCCAGTAGCCCCTGAATCATTTCAGCCAGATCCCCTAACTCTTCATCACTTCAACCCTGGAGTTGCTAAATCAACCCAGACTCGCACTGGCGATCGCAAGGTTGGTTAAACAGCCAGAGGCAGCAGAAATCCTGGAAGCACCTGTTCTCCCGATAGCTCGGTGGGTAGGGAACGGAGACTAGTACAATAGCAAGAAAGTTCTGCAACATAGCTGGCAGATATGAAACGAGTCGAGATCCATCTCAAGGACGAGGAACGAGAAACGCTCAAGGCGATGTGTTCCTCTGGAGTTGCATCAGTGCGCATTCTGCAACGGGCACAAATTCTGTTGGCACTTGACCAAGGGATTCTTGATCAGCAGATAGCATCGGTTCTGCAAGTCGAACGCACGCGCATCTGGCGAGTGCGCCAGCGCTACCTGGAGCAGCAACTCAAAGGTGCTCTGTATGACCAACCTCGTAGCGGACGACCGACCGAGTACGGCGACTCAGCCGAGGCTGAACTCGTTGCATTAGCATGCAGCAAGCCGCCGACGGGGTACAGTCAGTGGAGCTTACCGTTATTGACTCAGGGCTGTTTCATTGTAGAAGGGGAAAAACCTTATCTAACTGATTGGCGAATCGCCGCTTGGCAGCAGCCATCGAAGAGAACCCCAACCTGCGAGCCAGGGTAATGAAGAAGTTGCGGATCACGGACCAGTTGGCAGGGACTGTAAATTAAATTGTGTCAAAGGTCAAAAGTTGAGATCTAATGAACTACTGAACTAGAGACACAAGTACTATGACCTTTCAACCCGAATTGCTTGATCAACTGCTCCAAGGCTACGAGAAACCGGAAGACCTGTTGGGTGAAGGTGGAATTTTGAAACAATTGACCAAAGCCCTAGTGGAACGTTGTTTAGAGGCAGAAATGAAGACGCACCTGGAAACTCAAGAGCCTTCAGAGCCAACTTCAAAATCTACCAATCGCCGCAATGGGCACAGCAAGAAAACGATTAAAGGAGAGTTTGGAGAGGCTGAAATTGCCGTTCCGAGAGACCGAAATTCAGAATTTGAACCGGTCATCGTCAAGAAACGGCAGACTTGGTTTGACGGCTTTGATGACAAGATCTTATCCTTGTATGCACGAGGGATGAGTACACGAGACATTCAAGCTCAATTGCAAGACCTGGGTAGTACCTTTTCGTAAAGGGTAGATAAAATAGAGGATGACGGTCATCTTT
>JBBIQC010000500.1:0-4226 GCA_037442585.1 Oscillatoriales cyanobacterium bin_317 | reverse complement strand
ATATTATCGCTTCCGCCCCTGGCTGACAATCTGGCGAACTCTACGAATTATCTTCTCCTTCCTGAGTTTCTTCTTAGGCCTGCAGCTTGACAGGCTACAAAATCTGGAGGAGCAAAACAAATTAAAACGAGCCGACCAACTTCGCAGAACGCTGATCAATCTGGGGCCGACCTTCATCAAAGTTGGACAGGCGCTATCTACCCGACCTGATCTGGTCAGGAAAGACTTTCTGGAAGAACTGACCAAGTTGCAGGATCAGCTTCCACCGTTTCCCAACCACATTGCCTTTAGCATTATTGAGCGGGAATTAAACCGCCCCCTGGAGGAGAGTTACCGTCAGATCTCGCTAGAACCTGTGGCGGCGGCCAGTTTAGGTCAGGTCTATCGGGCTCGATTGTTCAGCGGCGAGGAAGTGGCGGTTAAAGTGCAACGGCCCAACCTGATGCCCGTCCTGACCCTGGATCTGTATCTGATGCGTTGGGCTGCAAGCTGGATGTCGCCCTGGCTGCCCCTGAACCTGGGTCATGACCTGACGCTGATTGTGGATGAATTTGGCAACAAGCTGTTTGAGGAAGTGGATTACCTGAATGAGGGGCGCAACGCTGAAAAGTTTGCCACCAACTTCCGGGGTGATCCACGGGTGAAAGTACCTGCCATCTACTGGCGTTACAGCAGTCAGCGAGTCTTAACCCTGGAGTGGATCCACGGCTTCAAGCTGACGGATACCGAGCGAATTCGGGAGGCGGGTCTGGCGAAGGATGACCTGATTGAAATTGGGGTCACTACAGGTTTACAGCAACTGCTGGAACACGGCTTTTTCCACGCCGACCCGCACCCCGGCAACCTGTTTGCTATGGCTCCCCAATGTCCCGTCGATAGTAAAGCGCCGACTGAGCCACTGCGTGCTCAAATGGCTTATATCGACTTTGGCATGATGGATCAGTTGGATGAAACCACCAAAGAGAACTTAGTAGATGCCGTTGTTCACTTGATTAACCGGGATTACGATGATCTGGCCAAGGATTTCGTCAAACTGGGCTTTTTGACCTCGGGTGTAGACATTCAGCCGATCATTCCAGCCCTGGAAGAAGTATTTTCTTCAGCGATCGGGGAAAGTGTGCGAGATTTCAACTTTAAGACGATTACCGATCGCTTCTCGGAGTTGATGTACGACTATCCATTCCGGGTTCCAGCCAAGTTTGCCCTGATCATTCGTTCCCTGGTGACGCAAGAAGGAATTGCCCTCACCATTAATCCCAATTTCAAGATTGTGGAAGTGGCCCTACCCTACGTGGCGAAACGGTTGCTAACGGGAGAATCTCCGGAGATTCGTCGCCGACTGCTGGAAGTCCTGTTCAAGGGTGGCCGATTCCAGTGGCATCGGTTAGAAAACCTGATTGCCGTAGCTCGCACAAAAGGTAACTTTGACCTGCTGCCCTCAGCCCAATTAGGGCTGCAATATCTACTATCCGACGAAGGCAAGTACTTGAGACAGCAACTGGTGATCGCGCTGACTGAGGACGATCGCCTGCATACGGAAGAAGTTCAACGTCTCTGGAATTTAATTAAGGACGAATTGCAACCGGCCCGCCTGTTTAATGCTGCATTAGGTGCGCTGGTCGAATTTACACCGCTAGCTGGTACTGCGATTATTCCAGGAGTTCGCCGATCGTAGTGCGGGAGCCTACATCTGTTTTAATAGCTGGTTCAAAGTAACTTGCATCTGCGATCGCAGGTCTCCGGCCAGCCGATGTAATACAGATTGTCTAATTTGGGTTTTCTCTAAATTGGAATGGTTCCAGGGTTGCCAGAGCGGCTGCACATAGTACCTCAATTGGGTACGGACAGCCCAAATTCCCATTGAAGGAAACAGCACAAAAATTGGGATTAAGGGAGAAAGGGGAAACATTGGCATCTTGAAACGGCGTGCCAGCCAATTAACATTGCTGGTAAACGGATGCAGCCATTCACTGCCGACACAGACAACAGGCACGATCGGCACTTGATGACGGATGCTCAACTGCACGAAACTAGAATCAAATCTGGCGAATTCATGGCGTTGATGCCAGCCCTTAGCCAGTCCCCGCCAGCCTTCGGGAGCATAGAGGAGCGCAAATTCCTGGTTTTGATGATGGGGAGAACTGGAGGAATTTAAAGCCGTTTCAAAGCTTTCTCGTTCTGCCCGGATACCTCCCAGTACTTGCGCCCATCCCTTGGGTAGCCACCACTTCAGCCAGGGATGATCAAAAAACAAGGGATGAGCCAGGGGCTGGACAAACCAGTTCCGCTGTTCTCCCAGTAACAAAGAAAGACTCACAAAATCCCAGGGAAAGCACATCCCGGCGTGATTCATGGCAATAATGACGGGGCCACTGGGGGGCAAATTCTCAACCTGACATAACGTGCCCCGAAAGTAATGATGCACGATCGGCCTGATGATCTCCTGGCGAAAGGCTTCTTGATAGATTGGATCTGGTGACAGGTCCTGATCAGTGCGATCGGGTTGCCGCAAGACTTTCCGTACCAGCCAGAGTCGGAGCCAGCGTAGCAGAAGGGCCACATAAAACCCCCCTGGAATCAGAAACAGCGCGTACTCTAACCCATTCCATCCATCCGGATCAGGTTTGTAATGTTGCCAATGGCGGTTAAACAAAATCAACCAGGCCGGAGGGTACCAGAGGCAGAACCAGTCAAACCAGCCAAATTGATAGCTAAATGCAGGGGCTTTTTCACGAGCAGTAGAAATTTGCACAGATCGGCGCAACTCTAGCCAGCTAATGATTCTTGAGCGGCTCCATCCTGTCCTGTGGCGGGTAGCTCCAGACAGTACCCCGCGCCATAGACCGTTTTGATGTATCGAGGATGACGGGGATCCGGTTCCAGTTTCGTTCTTAAATGACGAACGTGTACCCGAATTGTTTCGATATCGTCATTGGGATCGTATCCCCAAACCTCTTTGAGAATTTCGCTGGGGGAGACGGTTTGCCCATGTCGTTGCAGGAGACAGTGCAGCAGTTCAAACTCCAGGTGAGTCAGCTTGACAGTCTTATCGAACCAGATGGCTTCAAACCGCTCTGGCACCAGGGTCAGAGGCCCATAATTGAGGATTTCGCTATGCTTGGCGGCCTGAGGAATGCGATCGGTACGGCGTAACAGTGCCCGCACCCGAGCCAGCATTTCCTCCACCTCAAAAGGTTTGGTCAGGTAATCATCTGCTCCAGCATTAAACCCATCTACTTTGTCCTGAGTTTGTCCCAAAGCAGTCAACATGAGAACCGGAATATCGGCGGTGCGATCGTCTCGCCGGAGACGCTGGCAAACGGTAAACCCATCTACCTTAGGCAGCATCAGGTCTAACATAATCAGATCTGGTTGCAATTGCAGAGCCATAGCCTGTCCCTTGACGCCATCCGGTGCCTGACTGACATCATAACCAGCCATTTCCAAATTCACAGCGACCAGTTCGGAGATTGCGGGGTCATCATCGATGACAAGTATCCGAGGCATCATTAAAAAAGGTAGTGTTTTACTGCAGTTTACTAAGAAAAGCTAGGAATTACGAATATCCTTGTAAGGATTATAGGCAAGAAACCGAAACGTAACTAATCAAGTTAGTTTTGTCATATTTCTTAGGAAAGATTTGTCTAATTTTGCACAAATATGTCTTCCCCTGCGATCTCTTTGTTAAAGACTGTGAAGTTTGAGCCTTCATAGGGGCCAAGGAACCTCTCCCCATTGAAATCAATCAGGTGATTAGAATGTCGGTATGAGCAGGTTTCTGTCCCGCAATAAATTTTTTACTGAAGCGGCATAATTGCGGCAACCTTCTTCCCAGTGCTGCGAGCCATAGGATTGCAGCAGGGACAATGCCTGTTCGTGAAGTTGATAACACCACTGGGGACTGTTGATTGGCCGATCGGGCTGATCCGGATTCTCAACTACAATTCCCATTTGCACAAACTGGTGCATAGTCTGCCGCCGAACGGTTTCGCGGGTATTCGGTGCGTACTGCTTACCATAATGCTCCCGAAACCAATCCATCATTTCTGTAATTCGACGTTTTGGTGCGGTGGCCTGATCCCAGGGGGTGTCAGGTCGAATGTCTGCCAATGCCAGTAAGCACAGGGCGGAACGGTCATTCTGTTGCTCTCTTGGCGCGGAGATCGCTTTCAGGTAGTCCTTTTTAGTAAAGGATGAGGAAAAAGCAGCGCGCTCTTAACAACTTG
>JBBIQC010000499.1:2221-4236 GCA_037442585.1 Oscillatoriales cyanobacterium bin_317 | reverse complement strand
TTTACTGACAATCCAAAATCGCAAATCCAAAATCCAAAATCGTCTAGGGCCGTTTCTCCTGCCCATCTCACAAAAAATAAGACGCTCTGGTAAGCCAAAGCGTCGGAACAGTAACCACTCTCTTCTGGTTACTACCACCTGAGCTGCCTGCATTTCGTAAACTACCCCAGGATGATGGAGTGAGGGGGAGATGGGAGGAGACAACCCGCTCACCCACCTACCCATCCCCTTCCCCAGTAGAATTGAAATACAGATTAGGAGCTTCCTCACCGTGGTTACCCCAGCCTCTCTCAGTCCCTACGAAACTAAAACTCAAGAGATTGCTCGCCAGTTGATTAGTGCTACCCGCGAGCATCGATCGTTTTTCGCCCAAATGCGCGATCAGATGCGGTGGGATGACAAGATGCTGGGCTGGGCAATGAGCAATCCTGGTTTACGGGTGCAGTTGTTTCGCTTTATTGACTGCCTGCCCTCTCTGCACAGCAAAGCGGAGATTGCCCATCATTTACAGGAATACCTCGGCAACGAAATCGTAGAACTGCCGGGAGCCTTAAAAGCACTGCTGGGATTCGCCAGTCCAGACTCCATGCCCGGTCAGATTGCCGCTACCACAGTTTCTACTGGAGTGGAAGCGCTGGCTCATCGATACATTGCGGGTGAAACGATTCAGCAAGTGATTAAAACCATTGAACGCCTGCGCAAAGATCAGATGGCGTTTACGGTGGATTTACTGGGTGAGGCCGTGATCACAGAAGCTGAAGCCCAGTCCTACCTGAATCGCTATTTGGATCTATTAGCGCAATTAACCGAAGCCTCCCAACGCTGGTCAACTGTGGAGCAGATCGATCGCGCGGATGGAGAAGACCTCCCCAGAGTGCAGGCATCCGTTAAGTTAACCGCCTTCTATTCCCAATTTGATCCGCTGGATGAACAGGGTAGCCAGGAAAAGGTGAGCGATCGCATCCGCCTGCTGTTACGTCGGGCCAAAGAACTGGGAGCCGCGATTCATTTCGACATGGAGCAATACCAGTACAAGGCGACTATCCTGACCATTCTGAAGCAACTGCTGATGGAAGAGGAATTTCGCGATCGCGCTGATATTGGCATCACGTTGCAAGCCTACCTGCGGGATAGCATCGGCGATTTGAAGGATTTGATTACCTGGGCGAAGGAACGCGGCACCCCCGTCACCGTCCGGTTGGTGAAAGGGGCGTACTGGGATCAGGAAACCATCAAAGCGGTGCAAAAAGATTGGCCCCAGCCTGTGTTCAATGACAAGGAAGCCACGGATGCCAACTTCGAGGCCATGACCCGCCTGCTGCTGGAAAATCACGACTATCTATATGCGGCGATCGGCAGTCACAACGTCCGCTCCCAGAGCCTTGCGATCGCCATTGCCGAAACCCTCAACATTCCCCGTCGCCGCTTCGAGTGCCAGGTACTGTATGGCATGGCCGATAAGTTGGGCAAAGCGATCGCCGATCGCGGCTACCGGGTGCGCGTCTACTGTCCCTACGGCGAATTGATCCCTGGAATGTCCTACCTGATCCGTCGCCTGCTGGAAAACACCGCCAACAGTTCCTTCCTGCGCCAGAATCTGGAAGAAAGGCCGATCGAAGAACTGTTGAAAGCACCCATGGTGAAAAGCTCTGAGTTCTCAGTTTTAAGTTCTCAGTTAGCAGACAGTACTCAAAATTCAGAACTTAAAACTCACAACTTCTCCAACGCTCCCGATACTGATTACGCCCTCTCCAGCCACCGTCAGGAAGTCCGGCAGGCGTTACAACAGGTGCGACAACAGTTGGGCAAAACCTATCTGCCATTGGTTAATGGGGAATACATCAACACGGTCAATTATGTCGATTCCGTCAATCCCTCCAATCCCAGTGAGGTTGTGGGTCAGATTGGCTTGCTGAGTGTGGAACAGGCGGATCAGGCGATCGCAGCCGCCAAAGCCGCTTTTCCAGCCTGGAAACGCACGCCAGCAAAGGAACGGGCCGATATTTTGCGTCGTG
>JBBIQC010000499.1:296-2211 GCA_037442585.1 Oscillatoriales cyanobacterium bin_317 | reverse complement strand
TTGATGGAGCAACGCCGTCAGGAATTAATTGCCTGGATGGTGTTTGAAACGGGCAAGGTGGTGAAGGAAGCCGATCCGGAAGTATCGGAGGCGATCGACTTTTGCCGCTACTATGCCGATGAAATGGAACGGTTGGAACAGGGGGTGGCCTACGACTATCCCGGTGAAACCAACCGCTACCACTACCAGCCCAGAGGCGTTTCCCTGATCATTTCTCCCTGGAACTTCCCGCTGGCCATTCCTGTGGGGATGACGGTGGCCTCCCTGGTGGCTGGAAACTGTACCCTGCTCAAACCAGCGGAAGTCTCCTCGGTGATTGCGGCCAAGTTTACCGAAATTCTCATCGAAGCGGGCATTCCCCCAGGCGTGTTCCAGTTTGTCCCAGGAAAAGGCTCGACGGTCGGTTCCCACATGGTCAAACATCCCGATGTCCACATGATCACCTTTACCGGATCGCAGGAAGTCGGGTGTCGGATTTATGCCGATGCCGCCATTCTGCAACCCGGACAGAAGCACCTGAAGCGGGTGATCGCCGAGATGGGCGGTAAGAACGCCATTATTGTGGATGAAAGCGCTGATCTGGATCAGGCGGTTCAGGGGGTGGTGCAATCCGCCTTTGGCTACAGTGGTCAGAAGTGTTCGGCCTGCTCACGAGTTGTGGTTCTGGAACCCATTTATGATGTCTTCCTGGCCCGACTGGTGGAAGCGGTGCGATCGCTCAACCTTGGCCCCGCTGAGTTGCCCGGTACGAAGGTTGGCCCGGTGATTGATGCCAATGCCCAGGCGCGAATTCGGGAGTACATCGAAAAGGGCAAGCTGGATAGTGAAGTAGCCCTGGAAATGCCTGCTCCAGAAGACGGTTATTTCGTTGGCCCTGTCATTTTCCGGGATGTGCCTCCCACAGCGGTGATTGCTCAGGAAGAAATCTTTGGCCCGGTGCTGGCCGTGATGCGGGCCAAAACATTCGACGAAGCTCTGGAAATCGCCAACGGTACCAACTTTGCCCTCACGGGTGGTCTCTATTCCCGCACCCCGTCTCACATCGATCGCGCCCAACAGGAGTTTGAAGTCGGCAACCTGTACATCAATCGCGGCATTACGGGGGCGATCGTCGCTCGGCAACCCTTCGGCGGCTTCAAACTTTCTGGAGTCGGTTCCAAAGCCGGAGGCCCGGATTATCTGCTCCAGTTCCTGGAACCCCGCACCATCACCGAAAACGTCCAGCGGCAGGGCTTTGCCCCGATCGAAGGGGCGGATTAAAGAGTACCTTGCAAGGGCGGTAGATCTGCAGATCTCCGACTTCTAGCCTAAATTAAACTGACAGCCTGATGCTTGATCAGAAGTCGGAGATCTGAACCATGACTCAGCTTCTCAACAGACCTAATGAACAGCGATTTATTCAAACACGTATCAGTTGGGAGAATTCCAAGTGCTGTTTTGAAATTAATACAGGAGTTCTGTTTCTCAGATAAGGATTGGGTGAGATTTGGAGAGGCAAGGCTCAGAGGGTGTGGCGCGATCGGGTAATTTGCCAACTGAGAAGAACCACTGGAATTAATCCCACCAAAATAATCAACAAGGCCGGTAGGGCCGCTTCAGCGAGTCGTTCATCAGAGGCCAGGTTGTAAACCCGAATCGCCAGCGTATCAAAATTAAACGGACGGATGATCAAGGTGGCGGGGAGTTCCTTCATCACATCCACAAACACCAGCATTGCCGCTGTCAACACTCCTCCCCTTAATAGCGGAGCATGAACCCGCCATAAAGTTGCCAGTGGACTGTGGCCCAAACTGCGAGCCGCATCATCCAGACTGGGCTTAATTCCCGTGAGACTGGCTTCTACACTGCTAAAAGCCACGGCCAGAAAGCGGACGAGATAGGCATAAATCAGGGCGGCGATCGTCCCACTCAACAA
>JBBIQC010000499.1:0-273 GCA_037442585.1 Oscillatoriales cyanobacterium bin_317 | reverse complement strand
CGATCGCATGACTGCATCGATCGCTCCATCCAACGCGCCTAACGGCACCAAAATCCCCACTGCAATTACCGATCCGGGGACAGCATACCCCATCACCGCTACCTGAGTCGCTAACCGCATTCTCCGCCTGGGATGCAAGCGCAAACCATAAGCTAACAGCACCGATAGGAAAACCGCGATCGCCGCCGCCAACACCGCTAGAGTGATACTGTGAGCCGCAAAGTTCCCTAACTGAGGTTGAGAGCCTGCCAGGTTGGTGGTCGGAAAATCCTG
>JBBIQC010000498.1:0-4243 GCA_037442585.1 Oscillatoriales cyanobacterium bin_317 | reverse complement strand
CGTGACCCTACTGGGTGGACTGGGTTCCCTGGACTGGGAAAAGCAGGGATCTGGCAAAAAATTAATGATCGACAGTAGAAACAGAGAACTGACCACCACTCTGGGATGGCGCAAAACAGACAGTAAATCTTTCATATCGTCACTCCTGGCACCATCCTATGCTTGCCTCACAGGGAGTTGGGAAGCTGCAATCACGAACTTTAAAATTTCTCGATATTTCTTTGTCAGCCGTTATCATTCGCGATCGTCCCGTTCTGTCTGCAGCCCTGCAAACTCTCCATCAGGGTTTTGGCCCGGTGGGTGATTGCCATCCACTCGCCCTGCTGTATCACTTCCTTGGGAAATAAATCTCCTGCTAGTCCCACGGCTACCGCTCCAGCCTGCAGCAGGTCTGGCGTATTCTTCAGCGTTACCCCGCCCGTTGGAATCAGCGGAATATGCCCCAGAGGCCCCTGCAAACTTTGAATATAGGTCGCTCCACCTAAAGCCTGTACCGGAAAAACCTTGACACAGGTCGCTCCGGCTTGCCATGCCTGAACTATTTCGCTGGGCGAGAGTGCTCCTGCCACGATCGGAACTTGCTGACATAAGGCATTCTGAATTAATTGAACGCTGACATGAGGGGTAAACAGAAACTGAGCGCCTGCCGCGATCGCCTGCTGTTCCTGCTCCAGGGTCAGCAATGTGCCTGCACCGATCAGGCAGTTGGGCAATTTTTGCCGCAGATGGTCGATTAAATCTGCAGCGCGATCGCTGTTCCAGGTAATTTCTACAAGTTGAATGCCTCCTGCAACGACCGCTTTGGCCATCTCCAACCCGACTGTAAATTCAGGAGCACGGATCACAGCAATCACAGGAGAACGATGAAGAGCCAGAAACCAGGAGTGCAATTTCACCTTAAGAAAATAAGTAAAGCAGTTGGGTAATTTAGCGATTGATGGGGGAACTCTTGACCGAGGGGCTGTTTAAACACGCCCTCACATTCCCTCATCAAAACTTTGCGTTTTTCGTGAGTCGAACAGGGCCAGATGTGCTTGTTCCTAAGTATCGAACGGACAAGAAAAAAATCCTGATTAGAAAATCTTTAATATCATGGTAATCACATCTAGAGCTATTTGCGCCCCAATGGCCTGCGAAAACACCTTTGATTTGGCGATCGCGAGATAAATACAGGACTGTTGTAGGACAGCATCCTGCTTAATTGATCAATGAGATCCGGGAAGAGGTTGAAATATGGAAAGTGATCATTTTGAAACCGGCACAGCTATGCACAGTTCAGATCAATCAGGGACTCAGCAAGCTGATGAAGCCTCAGTTTCTTCACACCCTGCCGCAGCAGAGGTGAGTCAGCAATTAAACTTTCAAGACAGTGAAGTGATTCGGATTGAACTGTATGAAGAAGTTCCTACAATTCATCGCAAAACTGTAGCCAGTGAAAAGGTTTATATCAAGAAAGTGATTAACTTGGATTCCTAACCAGCTAAAAATTGAACCCATCTTCGTTTTGATGCGCTAAATTCCGTTCCTTTAAAGGCAGGACAATGAGTAACCAATATTCTGCAAGACCTATCGATTCCTCAGATTCAGACAG
Source organism: Oscillatoriales cyanobacterium bin_317 (assembly GCA_037442585.1). GTDB lineage: Bacteria > Cyanobacteriota > Cyanobacteriia > Leptolyngbyales > Leptolyngbyaceae > Leptodesmis. Next base: position 2,652 of record JBBIQC010000498.1, on the reverse strand, counting down.
CGATCGCCTGAGAACCCTGCTGGACAACTTGAATAATCTCAAAAGCAAACTGCACCACTTCACCGTAATTGATGAACTGGGGCAACCACTGGGAGAAATCACCGACCTGATTCTAGATGCAGGGCACCAATTAAACCTTGTGATTGCCCTGGCGGATGCAACTTCTGTCTTGCTGAATGGGCGGCGCATCAAAAAAGTCAGTGTTCAGACCCAATCTGTATTTGTCGATATCACGAAAGCAGACACTCAGTTTTTGCCAGAATATTCTTCCTCTGAAGGCGCACCCTCCCTTGAAGCTCTGGAACAGACCGCCTCTCCTGCTTCAGCCGCATCCTTCCCGGATCTGTCTTTCTTAGAGGAAAGCTCTTTCCCAGAGCATTCTGCTTTCCTTAGTGAAGAACATCCTGCCCAACCCACGGCGGCAGATTTAGAACTGGCGCAGTCTTTATTCACTACAGAGCCAGAGGACTCGATCGCGGCTGAAGTTGATTCTCTATCGCAGAATTGGGAACTATCCAGCCAGAATCAGTCTGAGGACGTATTTGCAGATTGGGGTCAGACTGGGGAATCCGCAACGCCCAGTTTCAGTTTTGCACCTGAATCCTCTGAGAGTCTGGCTAGCGAACTAGAACACCTGGATTTGCAACTGGATAATGACTGGTCAGAGTTGGGAACCTTTGCTGAGCCAGAAGATACTTCTAACAGCTTTGAACTCAATTTGGATTTAGAATCCTTGACCCCGGAACCTCAAGCGTTGGATGTGAGCGAAGAAGATTTGTTGGGTACTGAGTCTCTGGCGGCGGATGAATCTGTCAACCCCTTTGCCGGAGCATTACCGGATTTAAATGTTGATGCCACCTCTATACCAGCGGCAACCGAATTTACCACTGCTTCAGCCGAGGAGTTGCCAAATCTAGATTGGACTGATACAGCTACAAGTCAAGAAGCGCCGGATTTCACATTAGAAAATGCAGACTTTGCCTTCGATCTGCCTGCCTCAGAAACAGGTGATGCGTCAGAGAGTGCTTTCCCGGAAACCAGCGCCCCGGAGTCTGAAGCCTTTGCTGAATCATTGAATCTGGCCGACCAAGTATTAGGCTTGCAGGAGCCTGTTACCTCTCCAGTTTCTGAGGATATGTCTCCAGCGAGTTCGCCAGACTTTGCGGAGCCAGATACAATCTCTTCCCTGGCCGACCTGGATATTATTAGTGATCATCCCGATACTGTACAAGACGCTGCCCCTACCTTTGACGCACTCATCGACCAACCATCTGATCAACTGACTGACAGCCCACTCAATCTGGAGCCAATTGACTTCCAGAGTGACGATCTGCTGGAGCAGCCATCCGATATATCACTGGCTGGTTCTTTGGATGTAGTACCCGATGAAGAATCCACCAGCCCACCTGTCAGCGATGAGCAAGATAATTTGCAATTGGAGTCCCCTCCCGTGAATGAACCAGAAATTCACGGTGAATGGCTGGCCGCAGCAGGAGTTGGAGCCGCGGGACTGGCTGCAGGATTTGCGGCTGGTAGTTCCCCTGACCGGAATCAGGAGGAGCCAGTGGAAAATGCGGCTGAAGAGATTACCAGTGCTCCTGCCCAACCTGCAGAGGAACTAAATGCCGAGTTGCCCTTACTAGAAGAACAATTAAACGTTGAATATCAGCGTCGTAAGGTGGGAGAAGTTATCATTCGCAAGCAGATTGAAACGCGCATGGTGCAGGTTCCCGTTCGCTACGAAAAGCTGATCATTGAGCAGGTTAGTCCAGAGCGGAAGCCCCTGGCAGAAGTGGATTTAAGCCAGGGTGCCTTGGACAATATCGAGCTAACCGGAACCGAGGATAAGCCAACGGTTACAGGCGAATTCACCTCTCCTGCAGTAGCCAGTCAGGCTTTAGAAGCGATCGCTAAAGCACTGCAAAATCGCTGCAAGAGTGTCCGAATTGAAATCGAACTTGAAGATGGCAAATTGCAGCAAGCCTATCAGGAATGGCTTGACCAGTGTAGTCAGCTTTAGGAGGTCATGCGTCATGCGTCGTTTCTAGTAAAAACCAGATGGCTAATGACGACCTCCAATTCATACTGACGGTGGCATATCAAAAAAGGGGTTAGCTCTTAAATGAGTTAACCCCTCTTAATATCTGTTACAGGTGAAGAAACCGGGTTTCTGCATCAGCATCTGCAACAACAGCATAATTCAGCAGAAGAAACCCGGTTTCTGCTACAACTCTAGGCGATCGAGGCGACCTTCACATCGCTATGCGCTAAGAGTTCTTGCAATTCCTCGGCATCTACGGTTTCCTTGTCAATCAGCATGTCCGCCAATTGATCCAGGACGTGACGGTTGCTGGACAAAACAGCCTTAGCGCGACGATAAGCCTGATCAACCAGGTTACGAACTTCATCATCGATCGCAGCTGCGGTCTCTTCCGAGAAGTCCCGTTCTGCAGCGATGTCTCGACCCAGGAACATATTGCCCTGTTGACGACCCAATGCCACTGGCCCCAGGCGCTCGCTCATGCCGAAGCGCGTTATCATCTGACGGGCCACCCGTGCCACCTGTTGCAGGTCATTGGAAGCACCTGTAGTCACTTCCTCTAGCCCAAAGACCAGTTCTTCAGCAATCCGGCCACCCAGCGCCACTGCCAT
>JBBIQC010000497.1:0-4255 GCA_037442585.1 Oscillatoriales cyanobacterium bin_317 | reverse complement strand
TACAACTTTATTTTGGAAGCACTATTCTATGCAGCCTCACATTAAATTGGTATTAAGCGTACTTATGATGCCGTTCACAATGGGCCATTACAAACACTGGCGGCAATTCTCCGCAATTTAGATGAGGAACCTCCTTTGAGCCAGTTGCGATCGCAGATCCAGGAACTGAACCAGGAACTGCGGACGGTTTATGAATCGATGCAGCAGGCTTTGGTGACCGGAGCAGCCTCAGACCTGAATCAACCGATTGATGAACTGTTGTACGCTGTTTACGATACAACACTCAAACGTAACTTACCGGGATTTTGGACGATTAAAACCTTTATTCCACCGGATTTTACCCCGCTGAACGATTGTCCTCTGGATGCAGACCAGAAGCAGGGATTATGTCTGTTTCTCGAAGAGGCTCTATGTAATGTCGGCAAACACGCGGTTGAAGCGACTTACTTAGATGTGGTGTGTAAACTAGACAACAATCACTATTCATTGCAAATCGTTGACAACGGGACCCAACATTTTGCAGGGTTAAGTAGAACTCGAATTGGACGGGGTACTGATCAGGCCAGAGAAGTGGCCCGATCGCTGAGAGGCAGCTTTCAGCGGCGAATGCACAATCCCCAGGGCACTGTTTGCGAACTAACCTGGAAACTCAGACAACCCTGGTGGCGAATTCTGGCACAACGCTTTGTGTTCCCCTTGCTTGTCCCACACTCCCAATTAAGACAACAGAAATCGGATTCTCAGGTACCGCCCGAATTTTAATCTATAGCCCCCACAAAAACTATGAATGATACTTGTGCTCACTCTGGGCGATCGCGGCGAATGTCCCGACTAATTATAGGGGGATTGGTTGGATTGTGCCTCTTCCCATCTATTGCCTGGTCTGCCGATGATAAGGCTCCTCCCAGTGGCCGATCAGCCGGAACGCGAGGCTGCGGTTCCATGACGATGCCTGGGCAAGCGGGCGTGCCAGCCCTAATTTTGTTAGCTCCGAACCAACAGCCCGGAAAAACGGCTTCTTCACGGCCCACCTTTGCCTGGTTTGTCCGGGATGCGGCTGGTCTACCGATGGAGTTTCGCCTCTATGAGCAGACTGCTACTGGTTTTCAACTGGTTCAGGAAATCAAGGGCGATCGCCTCAAAAGTACACCGGGGATCATGGTGCTTCCCCCGGATCAAACCATGCCAGAATTAACTCCTGGCAAAAACTATCGCTGGCAGGTGGAGCTGATCTGCAATCCTGATAGTCCCTCTGGCAACCTGTTTGCTGAATCTGAACTGCAGGTAGTGGTGCTCCAGCCTCAACTGAAAACGCAACTTCAGCAACAGCGCGATCGGGCTAAGCAGGCTCAACTGTATGCCCAGGCCAACCTCTGGTACGACAGTCTCAGCGTGGCCTTTAGCCCGCGTACAAATTTGACTGAAGTGAAAGACTTGCAGCTTTCCCTATTGAACAAAGTTGCCTTAAATCCGTCTGAGCAAGCACTCCTGCAAAACAGTAGAGTGTACTGGTTCACTCCCTAACCATTAAAAAACCCCCACTCCTTGAGGTTAAGTGGGGGTTAAGTGGGCTCAGCAACTATCGTCTGGAAACGATAGAGCTAATTTGCTCGATTACAGCATCCTGATGATAAAGATCAAAAGGGATAGCTAACTCGGTAGCTTCAACATGGCAACAACTAGGGGGCATTAGCTAGGAGAGGGCACCCTAAGAAAACATCCTTAATTGGGATAACCCAAGGTAGATAAAGAGACTATGATTGGTTCTACTTTCATTTTCAGAATAAAGGAACCTTAGCCAGAAAGCTTTGACTTTTCAGGCAAGCCGCTTTCCAATTTTGGAAAACAAAGGGCATTGGTCATTCATTCAGTCTTTCCTAAATCTCAGCAACAGCACGTTCGATCAGACGGCGAGCCAGAGTTTGTAAACCCGTGTGGCGGTAATACTTGACGTTCATATCCAGTAAGGCACCCAGGTAGTCTGCTTTATCATCCGTGAAATCGATGAATCCTTTCAGGCGACCCATTAACCCTTCCTGAGTGACATGATTGGAATTGACAAAATTTTGCATCCAGCCTTTTGTGGAATCAAAACTTTGGGCAATAAAACCGCCCTTTTCGGACGGGGTACTGCCAGGAATCAGTTCCTGAACACTCTTGAACGTTTGATTACCTTCTAACTCTTGGGGACTGGTTCCCTGGAAAATAGACAGTGCTTTTTCTGCAAAGGCTGGCCCCAGCGGAATCACTCCATCAAAGCAAACCAGAGCTGCCATCCGCATCAGGGATTCGCCACTGTAATCACCGAGAGCAGCCAAGAAATCACCAATGCTGTCTCCTGGAATACCATTAATCTGGCAAAAGGCCACCAGTTCCGTCACCAGTTTGACGCACAGGTCAATGCTTTGCGCCTTTTCCGGTTTGGGGGTGATGTTTTTGAGGAAGCCCAGGAAGGTATCTTGACCAATCCGGTTGGCTAAGGCTGCTGTACCCAGTAAGCCGGATCCGGATTCCACGGTTTCATAGAGCCAGAGTGCCCGTTGATAGCCCTGAGACTTGTCGTTGTAGAGGGCAACGGCTCGTTCGCCAATTTGTTGAATTAAACTTTCGTCGGTTTCTCCGGTGACGGCCCGAATCGTGTTGTCAAATCCGGTCAGGTTTTGCCATTGGCCAGGAAGGAGAAAATCCAACGATCGCAGGGCAGTCACCGTCAGACCCCCTGTGGGTAGCTCATCCACCAGTTCAAAAATGGGTTTACTCACAATTGGAGCTCCTTATTTCAGTTTGGATAGACCATTCAGGTCAAATTTTTGAATCCAGGCAATGCGATCCTGTTCCGTAAAGGAGGGATCGCGGGATTGGGCTTTCACCTGAAAGCGATCGCCCACCAGCACGCCTGTCCCTGTTTGTCCTTGTTGTGCTGCCGGGTAGCCAGCAATTTTAGTGGTACTTTGCCGATATTTGTCAGCCGCTGAGGGGTTACTAATCGTGTCATTAATTGACAGCACCGCGACATTCTTGCCACCTCGGTTGACCTTGTGTTCAGCAAAGCCTTTTTTCTCCTGAGATGGAACTACAGAGTAGCCATTTGCTGATTTGGGAAAGAATTTGTTGAACTGGCTACCGTTCACCGCTTCCTTAGAAACAGCAGAGCTTCCCTTTTGCGAGGTTTCTTTTTGCACCTGGTCGTACCGCGATGGCGGCTCAGGGGCACACGCTCCCACCACCAGCGCCAGACTCAGAACAGCAGGAATGAAAATTTTTTGAGACGTAACAGGCATAGTTAAAGGTGAGACACAAAAACAGGGATTAACCAGCGGGCTGAGGAGTCAGGACTGGAGTTGTCCTTTGAGGATAGGCTGGAGTTTTGGTAGTCACAGCAGGAGCCGTGACAGGTTTTGAGGCGGTTGGAGCCAGGGCAGGCTTCAGTTTCGCCAAGCCCTTCAGGTCAACTTTTTGTAACCAGGCTACGCGATCGTCCCGGGTAAAGGAAGGGTCACGGGATAGCACTTTCACCTGATAGCCATTCACCAGAATCCCTGTCGCGTTCGTGCCCTGATCCACGGCGGGATACCCGGCAATTTTGCTGGTGGCCGTCTGGTACTTCGCGGCAGCACTGGGCAGGCTGGTGGTGTCACTAATCGAAATCATGGCTACGTTTTTGCCATCTTTATTGACTTTGTATTCAGCAAAGCCCTTCTTCTCCTGAGCCGGAACAATGTCGTAGCCCTTCACTTTCCTGGGGAAGAATTCATTGAAGGTAGACCCTCGCTCAGCCACTTTGGAGACGGCAGCCGGAGCACCCCGACCAGAGGTTTCCTTTTGCACCTGGGAATAGCGAGACGGTGGGTTAGGCTGACAGGCCGTGACGAACAATAATAAACAGAGAAATAGAGGTGTAAGTATTCTGCGCCAACGAATCGATTTCATGACAGTCTCCTGAAGGCAGAACGGACTAATCTCAGTCCAACAAACCGGAGTGACCCATTAGAGAAACTACAGTTCTGGACATGAAAAGATTTATTCAGATCTTTTCGTAAATTGTCTCTCTAAATACCAAATAATCGAAAGTTTTAAAGATCTCAGATTTCTGAAGCAAACTGGACTGATTTAACCAGATCCGGAGTGCGATCGCATCACTCTTGAGGATCATGTCTGCATGTTGTCTGATGAATCTGAGATTCGAGGTCGAAGGATGGACTGACAGAGGACGTTTGAGTGGTCTAAGCCTCGAGGACTAGCCTGCAACAGTCAA
>JBBIQC010000496.1:0-4256 GCA_037442585.1 Oscillatoriales cyanobacterium bin_317 | reverse complement strand
TAGCGGTCTCCTATCAGGACTTACAGATTATGCTGGCGCTGGATCTGATCATCATCATGTTGGCGATCGTGTTCTATCGAGAACTGTTGGCGATTTCCTTTGATGAAACCTTCGCTACGGTGACTAATGTCCCGGTCGATGCCATCTACCTGACCTTGATGTGTATGATTGCCCTGACGATTGTGATGATGATGCGGGTTGTCGGTCTGATTATGGTGATCGCCCTACTCACCATGCCCGCTGCCATCAGTGGTCAATTTATGCGAAGTATGAAGAAGATGATGGTGCTGGCGAGCCTCCTGGGGATTGTCTTTACCACCGCTGGTTTATGGCTGTCCTATGCGCTCAATCTCACCTCTGGAGCCACGATTATTCTAGTCGCTGGCGTTGTCTATTTGTTGAGCACGATCGTCCAGCCTCTGAGAAAGCGATTGGCTCCCGTAGGAATGCGATCGGCAGAAGCGCGATCGCAGAATGAGCATTGGCAAGATAGTCAATTTTAGTAAAAAAATGGCTTTTTTAGTTAAAAAGCTCCCATAATCGAAAATGAATTCCCTCTGAATATCAAGTCCGTTTGATTCGTGAGTGCATTCTCCGTAGGGGCGAACGGCATCCGCCTGTACAAAGAGTCATCAGATCAGCGGATTTCATAGGACGAAACCAAGCCTGAACATCCCTTGGGGATTTCCCCTGGCAGTCAAGTTTCTGCTGTCTGGGGCTATTTGTTCTGACAGATAGCTCTCCATTGATGTGTGAACTTACTTGCAGACCGATTTGGCAAGGGAAGCAGTAATCAAGTCGATCGCCCGATCGGAGGTTTAGCATGAAATTTGATTTAACAAATTCCCATCTGATTTCAGATTCCTTAACCACTAATTTTGACAATGGAACTCGCCTGCTGGCATCCAATCCCTTGGATGACCCATTACAATCAACGCTCCAGGTAGTTTCCAATCGCTTCCAGGGAGCCAGTTCTGTAGCCAGTGCCGATTCTGCCATTTCAAGTCTGGCTGCTAATCTGGCGGGAACCGTGACTACCGATGAAGCCTGGGCCATGCATCCGATCGCAAGTAACTTCCGTGGCCCCAACAGCATCAGTCCTGCGGATATCAATGGCGATGGTTACACCGACTATGTCACGCCGTACCAGTTTGATCAACGCTACGTCATTTCGTTGCATCCCGGAGCTGGGGGCAATCCTCAATTACCCTGGCAACAGGTCGTCGCTTTCCAACCCAATCCTCTGACCGCCACGACCGGAGTTAACCCGGAAAATGCCATCTTTGCCGATGTGGATGGGGACGGCATCCTGGATATTGTGTGTGCCCAGGGTTGGTCGGCCAACGCCTTTTTTGATGGTAGCCAGCCCGGGGTGCGGATTATCTGGGGCGCGGGAGCCACATCCTGGAGTGATGGGGGTGTCATCCCGGCGACCCAAAATCGGGGGCACTTTCACTATGTGCGATCGCTGGATGTGAATGGGGATGGGCTGATGGATATTGTCGCAGGCGGTCGTCAGGAAGGAGACAATGGCGTTTATGCCGGAATCATCTGGTTGGAAGCACCTGCGGATCCGGGCCAGCGCCGCAACCTTTCCCAGTGGCAGGTTCACGCGATCGCCCCGAATCAGTACACGGGCTTTGGGTTTGAGTTTGCCGACCTGGATGGAGATGGGGATCAGGATATTGTCCTGGCCAATAATGACTTTGACACGCCTCAATCAGCCGTGGGAATTTTTTGGTACAAAAATCCGGGTCCTGCCAGTTCCCAACTGCGATCGCCCTGGACGGAATATATCATCGACAAAATCGATCCGACTGATCCAACCGATCCGTTGCGGGAACTGTATACCAAAGCGCAGGTGGCGATCGGCGATCTCGATCGGGATGGTCAGATTGAGCTTGTGTTACAGACGAGAAACCAGTTCTTGATTTATGACAAGCCCGCTAATCCAACTGATCCGTGGACGTTGACCACGCTGGCGAAAGCACCAGAACTGCAGTGGTTGGGACGGGCGATCGAACTGGTGGATCTCGATCGAGATGGGGATCTGGATATCGCCGGGATGCTGGTTCATGACAATCAGACTCTGCCAGCGAACAAAGCGGCGGTTTTCTGGGTCGAGAACAATGGCAGCAATCAGGTATCTGGCAACTTCAACCAGACCCATGTGATCAAATGGGGGTCGGGAACGCTGATGCCGATTACCCTGCCCGATTTTGGTGAGAAGTGGGATCAGATGTATTTTACCGATGTGGATGGAGATGGCGACCTCGACATCGTAGCGGATAACGAAGAGTGGTGGGTAGACAAACCGGCCTTTCGCCCCTTCTGGCTACCGGCCAGTACTCCTGCGGAGGCTGTTTCCGTTGTCTGGTTTGAGAACCGCATCGGTGAAGCAACCCCCACCTTGACGCGGCAAACCGATGGTTCCTACCGCATTGAAGCCGAAAACTTTTCCCGCCTGGAAAACCCCGATCTCGGTGCCTCCTCTGCCCCAGCCAACACTCTGGCCATCCGAGCACGGTACACGGGGTTCTCCGGCAATGGCTATCTACAGGATCTAACCTCCCTGCCGCTGTCCAGTCTCAAAGGAGCCTTCAATTCCCTGGGTGCGGAGTATGACATCAATGTGCAACAAGGGGGGATCTATTACCTGTGGGTGCGGCGCTATGTCCCCTCTGAGTTTGGCACCTGGCTGGGAGGTGAGGCTTCTAACTCGACCTGGCTGCTGGTAGACGGAACGCTGGTGGGCAATAGCCTCTTAAATCCAATCCTGGATAACAGTGGTGGGACGAACTCCTGGACGTGGGTGCGTTCTAGAGCGATCGCCCTCAGTGCGGGTGAACACGTAATTACCCTGCGTGCCCGTGAAGGGGGCTATGCCGTTGACCAATTGGTGTTGGCTCCATCGGATTGGGCACCAGCGGCATGAATTGTAGAGACGTTCCGGCGGAACGTCTCTACAACCCGGTATGATTGCAGTTTGTCAATATTCATCATCTCTCTAGCATTAAATTGGTAGGATCAGAGTAGAAGAATCTGACTTCTACGCAGGAGACGTGTAAAGATACAAAACTAAACATGCCTCCAGGTCGGAAATGATGACTTGGGAGATGAATCAGTTATGTTTAAGCAATCTAAGAAGAACTCGGGTGAATCCCCAACTCCTAAAGCTGAATCGATGCTTCCCGATCCCTGGGAAGTTAAGGAACCAGAGCCACAGTTTCCATCCCCACTTGAGTTGGATCGGTTGCTCAGAGAACCACATCCATTGATTAGTGCGGCAGAGGAACTACCGGAGATTTCTCCAGCAGGTCAACCGGGGGTTGAACTATTACCTGCTCCCAAGGATGGTCGCGAGGTAGATCCGGTCGCTGTGCTGCTGAAAAATGAGTTAAAACTCCACAACTCCGTTTTGGATACCGTTGCTGCCCCAATTGAACAGGCACTGGCTCTGCTCTACTGGTTAGCCACCGGATCAGAACATAGGGTTGCCTGAGGTACTCCATTCATTGAATCGATCAGACCTTTCAGCCTGTTTCGGTCTAACTCTCTCCAGCAGTGGCGATATTCCATTCAGACGCAAAACAGCGTTGCGGCTTAGCTCAAGTTAGATCCTGAAAATATGCGGAAAGATTCTGGCGATTCAGCTTGAGCGGGGTATTATGCGGAAATAATCTGCATAAGTAGTCAATTTAGGGTGTTATGCTGAATCATTCTGCCTATCTACCCACTATGGGATCTTAGGCGGAAATTTTCCGCCTATTAATAGTTATGCCGCAAGCCCTCGGTGGGGACAGCAACCTAAAGCTTATCTGTTAGCATCTTGAGCCAAGATAGCGGGAGATTGTGGGCAGTATTTTGAGATTTATGGTGGGCACTCGTCACTAAATATATCGAACCTGATTTTGCATCTCGTCCGAGGTGACTTGATTGAGAATGACGAGTAATCTTTGTGCGATCTCTTGGGGAGAACGACGAACAGCAAAAATTATTCCGTAGTGCATCTGTCCCAAATTAAAGTAATTCTGTACAAGTTCCTCAAAATCAGTTCTGTTGTGAGTAACCAGAGTTCTTGCTTGACTTACAGCAAAGGCAAGTTGCTCTGTATCAGTTGCGTGAAGTTGCCCTGCATCTCGTGCAGTAATGACATCAAAACCTCTTGCTTGAAGCAAGTCGGCTACTAATACATTGACATCCTCATCCAAATACAGACAAATAAATATGCTACTCACAAATCTCTAACCAATGGA
>JBBIQC010000495.1:0-4261 GCA_037442585.1 Oscillatoriales cyanobacterium bin_317 | reverse complement strand
ATCCGGAAGCCGTTGAATGCCGGATTTATGACGACTAAGGGGTGACTTCCTCCCGATGTTAGGGCTGTTAATCGTTCATTTTCGTATTTCTCCGAAGATTGAGTAGCTTGAACGCTAAAGAGCATTCTGGCTACTTATTTTTTCGGTCTGGCTTCTGGCAATTCTGGCGTTTGATTGTTGAGCATCCATCTCTATGCAAAGCCCTCCCTGGCTCCCTTCCCTTGTCTGGACTGATTATCGATTGGCACTGCTATTCACCGTTATCTGTCCGCTGGCTCTCTTGATCTGGGCCTTTGTGGAGAAATCAGAAGCGCTACAGCGTTTGCTATTCATCTATTGGCGAGTGGCCAGTTTGATAGCGATCGCCATCTATCTCATGATTGGCGCAGTTCCAGTGGGCTTTTTTGCTGCATGGTTTGCCCGAATTTTGATCCCCATTTCCCTCTGGTTCTGGGTGGATTTGAATGAGGAGATTGCCGAGTTGCCTCAGAAGCGGCTGGGTTTGGCTGTTAGAGTCTGGCGCTGGGGGATCAGTGCATATTGCCTTGTGAGCGCGATCGCTCTGGCTCCAGCACTGCGCTGTGCATTTCTGCCTTCCAAAGAAATGGTTGATCAGTCCTTCTGCCGGGTCTGGTTAGATGCTCCCTGGCTCTTCCGAGAATTTTTCAATGCAGGCATGAAGCCTTACACCATGGGATTATTGGCTTCCCTGGCTTTGGGAGTTTACGTTGTCTATCTGGCCTACTTTGTATTTTTCCGCTTGGGCAAGCAGGGCCGTTCTGCTACCGGCCTATAGATAGAGGCTTTTGTGACTCCCCTTTTTCGACTGGAACAGTACACTCTCAAACACCCTCAGGAAGTGCTTCTCGTGAAGGCTGAGGTGAATGGGGAACCGGATGAGATCATGGTCTTTAAAGGCTTTTCCAGTTCCCTGATGCGCTCTACCGCCTTTGATCCAGATATTCCAGTCCTCCCGGCTCATGCAAAGATTATTCAGATCGATCGCGCCTATACTCCCTACAACCCCGATGCGCCTCACTACATTCAACAAGGGTTGACGTGGGAAATGATGCAGGCGCTATTAAAGGAAATGGGAGTTTAGGTCTGATACTGCCCGTAGGCAACTTGAGATAATTAGACGGCAAAAGATAGCAATTTCTTTAGTGCTAGTAACAGGTTCCAACCTTAGCTAAACCTTGCCCAAGTCCAGAACCGTAGTTTCTCTCAGTTAGGAAAATGACCGTTCTCTAGTTGGCCTTGGTTTAGAAGACTTTTTTGTTTCATCTTTATACATAATCAGCGGCTCATAAAGTATCAATAAAGTTCAGTAGAATCACTTAACGCCTGTTTGCCTCTAGGCTATCTTCTAGAAAAAGCAAATCCTTTGTGAAAGGTAGTCATTGAGAATTTCTATACAGGGTGTTCTCCAAACCTGGCAATGAGCAGCAAAAAGTCTGGCTATCAACTGGTTGCATGAAAGTTGAGGCCTGGAGGCTTTTAGAATAAGCTCCATTAGTTACAGAAAGTGTTATCTTCCTCTGTGTGTAGTGTGTGGAGTTGTAGGTATGGTTTCATCCCCTGTGAAAACTCAGGAGTCTAGTGTTCTGAATCCATCTATAAATGGGGTTCAGACAACTCAATCGGATTTGCGGGACTCTTTAGTCACACGGCTACCCCAGAAAAGTAAGGGACAGGCCACTATTCCATCCATCAAATCAAGGTTGGAGTGGGGAACCTTATCCCTCCCAGAAAACCGCTTATTTGGTACTGATGGGATTCGAGGACGAGCCGGAGATTTGCTGACTCCTGCACTGGCGCTTCAGCTTGGCTTTTGGGCAGGACAGGTATTACAAACTCATGTGACCGAACCAGGGCCTGTGGTGATTGGACAGGATTCTCGCAATTCCAGCAGTATGCTGGCGATGGCTCTGTCCGCTGGACTGACGGCAGCAGGCCTGGAAGTATGGGATCTGGGACTGTGCCCGACTCCAGGGGTTGCCCATCTCACTTCTAGCACAGGGGCGATCGGTGGCGTGATGATTTCTGCCAGCCACAATCCACCGGAAGATAATGGCATTAAGTTTTTTGGTGCTCAAGGCAGTAAGCTTCCTCTAGAGGTTCAGGAGCAGATTGAAGCAGCCCTGCGAGGTCAGACGACTGGACTATCAGTAGTCACAGACAAATGGGGACAGCATTATCAACGACCCGAATTATTGCGGGAGTACTGCGCCTCCTTGCAAGAGCCTTTAACAATCGCTCAGGGAGATTCTACACCTCTTAAAGGAATGCGGATTGTCCTGGATTTAGCCTGGGGGGCGGCGGTAGAACTGGCTCCTAAGGTTTTTCAGGCTCTTGGAGCAGAGGTGATCTGTTTGCACGATCGTCCCGATGGCGATCGCATTAATGTCAACTGTGGCTCCACTCACCTGGGCCTTTTGAAGGATGCTGTGATCACTCACAGGGCAGATTTAGGATTTGCCTTTGATGGCGATGCCGATCGCGTTCTGGCAGTCGATAATCAGGGCCGTGCCGTGGATGGGGACTACATTCTCTACCTGTGGGGCACGGTGCTACGCCAGGAAAATCGGCTTCCCGGTCAAGCGATCGTCGCAACGGTGATGTCCAACCTGGGATTTGAGCGGGCCTGGGAACAACAGGGAGGCACTCTAATCCGGGCAGCGGTGGGCGATCAGTATGTCCATGCGGAAATGCTGCGTCATGGATCTGTCCTGGGGGGAGAACAATCCGGCCACATCCTCTGCAGGCACTTTGGTGTGAGTGGCGATGGTTTGTTAACGGCTCTCCACCTGGCGCAATTAATTCAACAATCGGGACTATCTCTGGCCGATCTGGTTAATCAAAGCTTCCAGACCTATCCCCAAAAGCTGAAAAATGTGCGCGTGGAAGATCGTGTCCGTCGCCTGCAGTGGCAGGAGTGTGAACCATTGAGAAGTGCGATCGCCCAGGCAGAGGCAGCTATGGGAAATCAAGGACGGGTATTGGTACGAGCATCGGGAACAGAACCCCTGATCCGGGTCATGGTCGAAGCTGTGACTCATCAACTGGTGAATCAGTGGACGGAAGCGCTAGTTAAAGTGGTGGAGCAGAATTTGGCTTAGTATCTATCCCCTCAGCTACATATAAATCAGCACGTTGTGTTTTGTCTCCTCACTTCTGGGCATCCTGGAGGTGAGGGGATGCAGCACTCTTGACGGAATTTGCGACCTAAACTACATATAGGGGCAGACACACGGCTGGAGGCTTTTCCACAACGGTATCAAGTTATGTCACAACTTCGAACTATTCCTGATACCATTCAAAAAACCCAGTGCACCGCACTCAAGATGAGTAGAGACTCTGCCATGAGTTCAGGACAAGATCACGGATTTGGGCAAGATTATGAGCGTTGTTTTGATGAATTAAATCGCTCTATCCGGCAACTCAACGGCACAGCAGACCCTGCCCAGTTGTCGATTACGGCTGAACTCATCATTCAAACCATGTCTGGCCCCTGGCGATACTTTCATACGCCCCAGCATATTTTTGAGGTGGGGGAAACCGGGGATGCGATCGAGGTCTTATCGGCGCTATTCCACGATCTGGTGTATGTACAGGTGGATCAGTGGGTGAGTGTCAACGTCAGCCGCTACATTTCCCCCTTTGTGAAAGAGATTGGTGGCCAACTGGTGATTCTAGAACGCTGGCAACTGCCCAACGATCCCTTGTTTGAACTGGTATCTCAGATTTTTGGCTTTACTCCTGGGCAAACTCTACTGCCCGTAGCGGGACAGAACGAATTTCTCAGTGCCGTCGTTGCTGCCAAATGTTTAGAACACGCCCTGCCCCTGGATGCGATCGCCAAAATTTCTGCTTGTATTGAAGCCACCATTCCCTTTCGGCCTAAATCTGATGCAGGTCAAAGTGCGGCTGAACGGCTGTTCGATCGGTTAGTGAAAACCAATCAAAACATTGGTTTGGGCTGGAGTGAAACTGAGGTGCACGAAGTGGTGGAGCGGGCGGTACGGCTGGCCAATCGGGATGTGGAAAATTTTGCCTATGAGTCTTCAGCCGAGTTTCTGGACAATACCTGGAACCTGATGCCAGAAACCAATCACGACCTGAGCGCCAATCTCTACACCGTTTCCGGCTTCCGCACGTCCTTACAAAAGATGGAAGGCTTTATGAATTTCCTGAAGCCCGAACTCGTCTTTCAACGGTATCGGAATGAACCGGATCCAGACACCTATCAACGGTTGATTAC
>JBBIQC010000494.1:0-4268 GCA_037442585.1 Oscillatoriales cyanobacterium bin_317 | reverse complement strand
AAAATCCCCAAATCTTGACGACCTGGGGATGCGGGTACAACTCAACCGAATCCAACTAAACAAATGAGCTTTTCCGATAAGAGAACCTCCAGTCTGGACTTGGAAAAGGTTGGATAACAGGGAACTTCGTAATGATCAGCAGGGATTACAAATCTGGGGGTAGGATCACTTTGTCGATCGCATGAATCATGCCATTGCTGGCCTTGATGTTGGCAGAGGTGACGTTGGCATTATTGACCATAATCTTGTCACCCGATGTTTTTAGAATCACAGCACTGCCTTCTACGGTTTTGACCTGACCCGGTTTGATCGCCGAGGAACTCACACTACCGGGAACCACATGATAGGCCAAAACTTTTTTCAGTTTTTCTTTGTTCTCAGGTTTCAACAGGGTTTCTACCGTGCCCTTGGGAAGGGCAGCAAACGCCGCATCAGTCGGGGCAAACACCGTATAGGGGCCACCCTCAGCAAGTACATCCGTTAAGCCTGCAGCTTTGACAGCAGCTAACAGGGTTGTGAATGAGCCTTTAGACGTAGCCACATCGACAATATTGCCTTGTGTGGCACTGGTTGAATTGGCTCCAGGAGTAGGATTGGCTTCAGACGTTGGAGTGGCAGCCTCACTGGAAACCGCAGGCGCTTTCTCAGTGGGAGGCGGTTCCAGTTGATAGCCTCCGGTAGCAGGAGTTCCTGTGGGAGCTGCATCCGCTGGAGTCGCATTCATGGGAACCGTCTTGGGAGTGACCTCGGATGTGGGTACAGCAGTCGGCTTTTGCATCGAATCGGAGGTGGTTCCCCCCGCCAGAACGGGCAGACTGATTAAGCTACTGGCGATCGCAACTGCAACTACACCAGTTCCTTTCTTCAGTAAGCGTGCAAGGATTTGAATACTCATGCGTACTAACTCCGTACTAATCATGAAGTTCCTCATCACACTATGGAGTTTTGTTAATCACAAGATCTGTCTTTTGACTGATTTCCTTTTTTGCTGGGGTACCCGACAACCGGGAAAAACCCTCTGTAGATTGAGTTACAGCGAGAAAAGATTTTCTTTTATTCAGTTAAAAGGGGAAAATGTTCCCGGATAAAACATGAAAATATCTTTGTCCAGGATGTAAATTGAATAGGGTTTACTTATAGATCGTGTAGGTCTGTTGGTCACTTGCTCAATTGTCTGATGCGTTACTCAACATCAAAAGATCTATAGCATCCCCTTACGATAGCTATAGTGAGGTTGAAATTGCAGGCGAATTGGATCATGAAACTTCGCTTCTCGCGCTTTGTTGTGCCACTGAAACTGGGACAGGCTGTGGTATCAGCCGCGATCGTTCTGCCTCTCTCTCTGCTTCTCTCTGCACAGGCCCAACCCCAACCCCTTGTGCAACCCATCCTACCCAGAACTCCAGACCAAACCGTAGAGTGTGAAATATTGGTGATTGGGGGCGGTTTGGCTGGTACGGCTGCCGCTTATGAAGCATTGCTGGCAGGGCGCACCGTTTGTTTAACAGAAATTACTGATTGGTTGGGGGGGCAGGTTTCCTCCCAGGGAACTTCGGCCCTAGACGAAGCCAAACGTATGCGGGAAGAGCGCTTTTTTCCTCGTGGCTATAACGAACTTCGGCGGCACTTATACAACAAATACGGCAGTCTCAGTTCCGGGAGTTGCTGGGTAAGTGTATCTTGCTTTCTGCCCAGTGACGGTCATGAGATTCTGCAGGGAATGTTGCAACAGGCTGCCCACCAGGGGAAAGGGCAGTTGAAATGGTTCCCCAATACCGTGATTAAAGATCTGGAGTACACGCCAGATGGGAAACAAATCACCAGTGCGATCGCCATTCAGCACCGTGCCGCCCCTGGTACTCCCTTCCTCAACACCGAACCGCTCTCCGAAATCATCACAGATGCCTACCGCTACGATAACTCCCCGCGTCTCACCAAACAAATCATCCATTTCAACCCCATCCAAACTCCAAACTCCAAACTCCAAAATCCCTCTCCCTGGTACGTCATCGAAGCCACCGAAACTGGGGAGATCATTGCCCTGGCCGATCTGCCCTATCGCCTGGGACTAGATCCCATCTCGCCGGTCAATCCATCTTCGCCTGTGAAAACCAACGATCCGTACTGCACTCAGGGATTCACCTATACCTTTGCAATGGAACGGACGGCCACCCCGCAGCCCCAACCGATGCCATCTTTCTATCCCCAGTACGCGCCCTACTTCAGCTTTGAGACGAAGAACCATGCCTCGGTGGAGAGAGTGTTTACTTACCGTCGCATCTGGAGTCCGGATTACCAACAGCGCCCTCGATCGTCCAGATCTGGAGGAGTGGCAGAAATTCGTCCTGGTGATATTTCCATGCAGAACTGGACCTGGGGGAATGACTACCGTCCGGGAACTTCTATGGATAACCTGATTTATACCCGTGAACAACTGCAACAGCGGGGTGAACTGGCTTCCGGTGGCTGGATGGGTGGTTTGCGAACAGAAACTTTGCAACGGGCAGAAGAAAATGCGATCGCCTTCTATCATTGGCTGGTGGCCGGAACCACGGATTCCCAGTTGGGCGAGGGTGTCAAAAAACCGGATTTAAATTATCGCTATGTCAGTGGCCTGGATTCACCCATGGGAACAGTTCATGGCCTTTCCAAATATCCCTACATCCGGGAAGCACGACGGATTATTGGTCGGCCATCGGTCACCTTTCCCAACGGGTTCAGTATTAATGAAATTGATATCGCCAAAATTGATTATCGTGAACCAATTTACCAGCAGAATTTGACCTCCACTCAGTATCAAACTCTCTGGAAGTTCCTGGCAGGTCTGGAATTTCTCAAGCTGCCACCGGGCGACATCAATCCTGATCAGATCAAACAACGCACGCGATCGACCATTTATCCCGACTCAGTTGGCATTTCTCAATATGCGGTGGACTTTCACCCCTGTATGCAGGAGTCACCTCCGGAGAAACCAGGCAACATTGAACGTCCCGGAGTCCGACAAGCTCATGGCCCTGCCTATCCTGGTGAGATTCCCCTGCGAGCGATGATTCCGCAAAGGTTGGATAACCTGCTGGTTGCTGGAAAAGCGATCGCCACCAGCACGATCGCGGCTGCCGATTATCGGGTGCATTCTTTTGAATGGTCGGTTGGAGCTGCCGCCGGAACAACTGCAGCCTTTGCCCTGTCAGAACTGGTAATGCCCTACGAACTGGTGGATCACCTGTCTCGCCCCGAACCCCTCCTGGAAAAGCTGCAGGCAAATAATAACCCGACAAAATTTCCTGATACTTCGATTTTTAATCTGGATTGGGAAGAATGGAAGGTGTGGTAACAGATAGCCAACTTCTCGGTGCATCCTGGCGTTAACCAAATTCACTGTCCTATTAGCCGAGATCCATAGAACCAGCATGAAGAGATCTTTGTCTGTTGCCGTATCTGTCTGTACAATCACGGCTGGAATCATCTCAATGGGATCCTCTCAGGCGGCGATCGTCGAACCCACTCCCACCCTTTCCCATCCAACCCTCAATGGAAACTGGATTATTAGCCAGACATTCAGACCTCCCAATCTGGGGAATCCCCCCGCTACAGCAGGAGGTGCAACTCGAGGTGGAGCCTGCTTCAAGGGTAATCAGCGATTCACCGCTTTACTGCCTCCCAGTCAAATTGGGTTAACCTTCAACAGCCATCCTACCTTTTTCTGGTATGTCCCCCAGTCCTCAGCCACAACGGCTCAGTTTCTGCTGATGACGCGGGATGATTCTCAGGTCGTCTATGAAACTACCCTGACGCTTCCTTCCAAGGCTGGAATTGTCAGCTTCACGTTGCCGGATACGGTGAAACCTTTGGAAGTTGGTCAGCGCTATCACTGGTTTTTGACGATTAATTGCAATACTGTCGATCGCAATAGCAATCCCAATACTGAGGGCTGGGTTGAACGAACTGCTCCCAGTGCAGGGCTATCTGAAAAAATTCAACAAACTACTGAACGCGACTTGCCTGCTCTCTATGCCGATCAGGGTATCTGGTATGAAGCATTGGCCTCGCTGGCCCAATTACGTCAGGCTAATCCCACCGATGCCAGCCTGATCACCAGTTGGGAACGGCTCTTAAGGTCTGCGGGTTTAGGGACTTTGGCACCTGAACCGATCGTAGAATCCCTATCAGCCAGTAATGTAGTGAAGTAGACGGGGGCAGTTAGGCGGGAAAGGTTGCAGCCAGAGTTAAATATGCGGGCCAAAGTCAAACAGAAAGTGTGGGCATGG
>JBBIQC010000493.1:0-4275 GCA_037442585.1 Oscillatoriales cyanobacterium bin_317 | reverse complement strand
ACCCCAATCCCTAATCCCCAATCCCTAATTCCTAATCCCCAATCCCCACTCTCTACCTTCATCCTCGGTGCCCCCGAAATCCTCGCGACCGCTATGCCCCAGGCTGAGGAGATCAAAGCCCAGATCCAAACGGGAGCCGATCGCGGTTTGCGCGTATTACTGTTTGCCGCCAGTCCTACCACCTCCATTCAAATGGATGTCACAGGGAATCCCGTCCTGCCAACCGATCTCATCCCTCTGGGTGTTTTGTATTTTGGGGATGAACTGCGATCGGATGCGCAAGCAACCCTGGAGCAATTCCGACAGGCTGGCATTCAAGTGAAAGTGATTTCTGGCGACAATCCTGCTACCGTCGCGGCTCTCGCCAAACAGGCGGGACTCAGTAACGACATCATTGCCATCTCCGGTCAGGATCTGGCTCAGATGAGTGACAGCGAGTTTACCCAAATGGCCGAGGACGGCACGATCTTTGGGCGCATTACTCCGGAGCAAAAAGCGCGTCTGGTGCAAAGTCTGCAATCACGCGGACGGTATGTGGCGATGATGGGGGATGGGGTGAATGATGTGCTGTCCCTGAAACAGGCGAATGTGGGGATTGCGATGGAAAGTGGTAGTCAGGCTACTCGCGGTGTGGCGGATATTGTCTTGCTCAAGGATTCCTTCAGTGCCTTACCCAAAACTTTTCTGGAAGGCCAGCGGATTCGCAATGGCATTAGTGATATCAGCAAACTGTTTCTGGTGCGAATCTTCTCCTTTATTTTGGTGATGATTGCGATCGGGCTGACCAGCATTGTGCTCCCGTTCACGATCAAAACCAGCACGATTGTCATGTTTCTGACGGTGGGCATTCCGCCCTTCTTTGTCACCCTCTGGGCAAAACCGGGTAAACGCAGTTATACCACTGGAAATCCCCTGTTGCATTTTGTCCTGCCAGCCACCTTTACCCTGGCTTTCGTCAGTATTCTGGTTTATCTCTATTTTCTGACGGATAATATTGGGCCGGTTTTAGCCTGGTTCAGAGGTCAAATCACTTTGCAGGAACTGAATCAGGTAATTAAGCCGGAAGATGTGCGATCGGCGCAGAAATTTGCCGAAACGGCCATGACCACGATGCAGGTGTTTGGTGGTCTGTTGTTGCTGCCCTTCCTGAAACCCCCAACCCCCGCCTGGGTGGGAGGAGAACCGCTCAGTCGAGATTGGCGTTATAGCGTTCTGACGGCTCTGGGCATCCTGACATACCTGATTATTCTGTCAGTCCCCCAGCTACGCAGCTTCTTTGAACTGTTTCCTCTGGATTTTATGCATTACCTGGGGATTGGCCTGGTTGCCATCCTCTGGGCACTGGCACTGCGATTGACCTGGAGACATAGTTTGATCGATCGCTTTTTTGGCATTCAAATCAGCCCTTTTGGGCACTCCAAATGATTGAGAGTTCCCCGTGGGCACGCCGGTCAACTACTGGGCCGCATGCTCAATGCTGTCGTGATGGCTCGCGGCCCACAGCAAGACTTCGTAGAGGGTCTCCGGCGGATACTCCCCTTGCATCGTTACGGAAATCACAATGACAGGCAGGGTGTTTGCGAAACACTGCATCTGCCTTAGCCCGTTGCACCCATGCTAAATCGACATACGTGCCATAGGCAGAATCTGCCACCTTGGCTAACGGCAATCCACACCCCGCTTTTTGATGGCAATGCTGCGGGTAAACCTTCTGGTTGGCAGGTGTAGCACTCATCAGGATGCTCCTGACCCGTTGTCCGCACCATCCTTGCTCTGCCGTCACCTGAGCGCTCAGAGCTGCGGCACTCTGCTGCAAGAGTTGCTGGAGAACCGCTTAGGGTTCTTCAATGACCCGATCGGGTGGCAGTACACTTCGAGATACACTACCTTTGTTCCACTAGCGCAGGAGCAGGTGCTATTCCAGTTATGACACTTCATTCTGAAGGCGAAACACCCAATCAGGACACTGAATCCTTAAAACGAGTGTTTGGATTAACAACGCTGGTTATTTATGGCGTAGGTGATATTTTAGGAGCCGGAATTTATGCTGTGGTGGGCAAAATCGCTGGCTTGTCAGGTTCGCTGGTGTGGGCCTCGTTTCTCGTGGCGATGCTGGTGGCAGCCCTGACGGCTCTGAGCTACGCCGAATTGGGAAGTCGCCTGCCGAAAAGTGGGGGAGTCGCCTATTTTGTGCACACGGCATTTCAGCGGGAATGGCTATCCATGCTGGTGGGATGGCTAATGTTCTGCACCTGTCTGGTGTCAATGGCCACCTTATCGATCGCCTTCGCAGGTTATCTGAATGCATTTTTGCCGATGATTCCCAGTTGGGCGATCGTCCTGATCCTGTTTGCCGGACTCACCTTTGTCAACTTTCGCGGCATCCAGGAATCCTCTGCCCTCAACATCGTTTGTACCACGCTGGAAGTCTCTGGCCTGGTGATTGTAGTTCTCGTCTCGGCAGCGTTTTTGCTGGGAGGTCATGCCGCTCCGGTGACCAATTTGCTTCCCGATGGTCGGGCGATCGGGCTAACAGCCATTCTCCAGGGGGCGGCTCTGGCCTTTTATGCCTTCATTGGCTTTGAAGATGTGGTGAATGTCGCGGAAGAGGTGAAAAACCCCGAACAGACTGTACCAAAAGCGATTCTGTTAGCTCTCAGTATGGCGGGAGTAATTTATATCCTGGTGTCCTGGCTGGCGACGCGGGTTTTGAGTCCGGCAGAACTGAGTGCATCTGGTGCGCCTCTACTGGATGTCGTCCGCCGTGCCCAACCAAACTTTCCGGCAGTGGTGTTTACAGTCATCGCCCTGTTTGCGGTACTGAATACGGCCTTACTGAACTTTGTCACCGCCTCCCGATTGTTGTTTGGTATGGCGCGGGAAGGGTTGCTGCCAGCCTGGTTGGGCAAAGTCCATCCCGATCGCCGCACTCCCTATCGCACGTTTCTGGTGATTCTGCCTATTGCCATCTTTCTTGCCCTATCTGGCACATTGCAATTCCTGGCTGGCACTACGGCCACCCTGATTCTGATCATGTTTTGTCTGGTGAATGGGTCGCTATTGATCATCAAGCGCCGTCAGCCCCTCAATCCTGGAGGACTGCGGGTGCCCGGACTGATTCCTGCGTTTGCCCTGGTGTCCAACCTGATTTTGATTGCCTTTGCCTCGCAAGCCAGCCATTTGCTTGCCCTGGCCTTTGTTGCGATCGGCTTACTGCTCATCTGGCTACACAAGACACTTGCAGGGCGATCGCGGTAGCCCAATTAAATCGCTTTACGTACCCCACATCTGCATCAGAAACCCAACATTCCCCTATGATTATGCGAGACTGAATGGCCTTCTACATTTCCTTGCGCTGATTGAGGAGATTCATGGAGATTTGTAGACTCGATTTCATTCGGTTAAAGGCTCCCGCCAGGGAACCAATTTCATCTTGTGATTTCTGCTCAAAGTCGGCATCCATCTGCCCCATACTGACGGCTTCAGCGGTGCGGGCCATCTGGCGCAAGGGCCGAATCACCGATCGCCGCAGCAAGTAATTCAGAACCAGAATCAAGGGTAGGAACACCGCCAGCACAATTCCCATAATCAAAGTCAGTAAGCGACGTGAATTTCCCAGCACTTCTTCGGCAGGAACGGAAACAATCTGAGCGGCAATAATCTCATTCAACTTCCAACCAAAGCCATTGTCTGGGCCGTAAGTAGCAATCAGACTTTTAGGAGCCACATCAGGAGTACTGTGGCATTGCAGACAGCTCTCCTTCGTGACCGCCAGAGGACGGGCCGTGTAGAAAATGCGCCCTCCTGGCAGATCGCGAAAGCCAGATAATTCCTTTAACTTCGGATCTCCTTGAAAGCGCTCCACCAGAGACGCTTCAAAGACATCAGCCTTATCGCGCAAGTTGGTGGGATTCGGAGCCGCTTCTTTATAGAAAAATTCTCGATAGTTCTCCGATTTCCGCAGATTTTGGAATACTTCTGTAGCAGAGTAGGCAGGGATGGTTTCCGGAATAAAGTTGGGTGAGGTATTTAATTGCGGCTGCAACAGCGGGCCAATGTGAATACTGGTATAATCCCGCACAGAACTCATGCTTTGAATCAACATCTGGGCCTTGTCGGCAACTTCAGCCTGAGCGCGATTTTGCAGCACTTGAGAGAGGGCCAGACCGCTGAGGGCAAAGCCAGCCAAAAAAATTAGAGCCAGCAGGAGATTAAATTTAGGGCCGAGTTTAAGGGTTTTTAACGGCATAATGGTTACACCGGGGGCTTTAAGAT
>JBBIQC010000492.1:0-4286 GCA_037442585.1 Oscillatoriales cyanobacterium bin_317 | reverse complement strand
CACACTTAAGGTCAAGGTTAATGGTGAAAGCAGCAATCAACAAAAGAAGCAACGAAAATTAAGCAAGTTGACCATCGACAGGAGAATTAGCATCCAATTCGGAGAATGCTGGATCAAACGCTGAGTCGGTTGGAGCGATCGCAGGCTGAGCGGCCGAAACATCCCGAAAGGCAAAGACGGTAAACGCCACCAGCGATCCTAATAACAACGCTCCAACGGTCTGGTGCGCCACAGTCAGAGGTTCTACCTGCAGCCGCAGTTTAAATGTCGCCACACCCAGCAAGATTTGCAGCACAACCAATCCGCCAGCGGCGATCGCCAACCGACGCAGAATGGGATGCAGAGCCGGAGTTCGCCATGCCCAAACGACTAATGTTAATGTCGCCAGGGTTGCCGGAACCACACCCAGGATGTGACTATTCATCACGACACATAATTGGGAGGTGCCCAGACACTGGTGAACTGCCCAGCGAGATCCGACCAGTGCTCCCAAAATGCTTTGGACATACACCAGCACAGCCGCTGTTAAAGCCACCCAGGGAAGTTTTCCGGCTGTACCTGTGCCCTGATAGGGTTGCAGGGCAAGTCCCATCGACAGCAGTGTAATGAAGAATAAAAGCGCGGTTCCCAGATGGGCCGTCACGATATCAAATCGCAGCAGTTCGGTGACAGTCAGCCCCCCTAAAATCCCCTGAAACACGACTAACGCCAAAGCCAGGGTGGCGATCCAGGGTGCCCACCGGGGCAAATTGCGGCGATGCCACCAGCAGAGAACAACCAGGGCGATCGCAAACAGCCCCATAGAAGAGGCGGTTAAGCGATGAAACCATTCCAAAAACACCTGAAAATTCATCTGCTTTTGAGGAATTAGCTCCCCATAGCACAACGGCCAGTCCGGACAGGCCAACCCCGCATTCATTACGCGAGTGGCACTTCCCAAGGCCATGAGAAACACCGTTTCAATCGCCATACCAAAGACAAATTTATGGATCCACTCACGGGGACTGGTTGGCTGATCGCTGGGGGATTTATGGAGGGCAATGTCAACCATGATGTAACCTTTCGCGCTAGAAAATTCAAGCTTCTTAACTAGAACGTGAGCGATCGCTCATCTTCAACCTAGCAGTTAATCAATTCCCCAGACAGGAGAATGACAACTAGCTAATACTTTAATAACTGCTGATGAATAGATTTAAAACCTTTAGCAATTTCTTTCGATTGCTAAGAGAAATCAGGATGAATGTTGGAAATCTTGGTATTGAGCAATACAGTTTTGGCTTTCTCAACAAAAACATTAAGAAATATGAACTTATTGAAATCAAATTTTACTCCTGCGATCGCACCTCACTGGCTCAATGACAGCAGTATTGCCTGGATCAGACTCCTGCGATCGATAGGTTCGTTCAGTACTGGCGAGTGCCCTGATGGTCAACCGCATGATCTGAGAAATAACGCTTGGAGATTACATAAAATCTTTCTGTTCTTGTAAGCATGCTCTCAGGGGGTAGACGTTAGTATCTAAAGCAGGATTCTTCCCGGTAGTCCTCTAACCTGGAAGGGAGCAGTTGCCTGGTCATCTTTGTAGCCGTTCTAACGAATTAAACTGCGATCTGCTCTACTCTGATAAGAGGATTAATAGGCCACTCCCAGGCATTTCATTAACAATCCATCTGTGCAAAATCGGCATTTTTGATCCCCGATCAAAGTACCTTCAACTCTTAAGGATCATTTAATTTTCTGTCTTCTGTCATGCGGAGATCGCTGTGAACATCCCAAGCTCAATTACAACGCTACTGATTGGAATTCTGCTCACCCTCATTAGTTTGTGGTACGGCCAGAATCATGGCCTGATGCCCGTTCAAGCCTCAGAAGAAGCGCCTCTGATCGATGGATTATTCAATTTCATGATGACCATTGGCACAGGGTTATTCCTCATTGTTGAAGGAGTTCTGATCTACTCACTGATTAAGTTTCGTCGCCGTCCCGATGATGACACCGACGGGCCTTACATTGAAGGCAATATTCCCCTAGAAATCCTCTGGACTTCGATCCCAGCCGTCCTGGTATTGGGGATCGCTGTTTATAGTTTTGAGGTCTACAGCAATATCGGTGGGTTGAATCCCATGGATCACTCTGTGGCTCATGGTCACCAAACTCACCAGACAGCAATGGCAATGCCAGGATCGGCGATCGCGGCCACTCTAGCCGATGCCTCCATGGCTGATCCCACAACCGGCAACCAACAGGTTGCGGAAGCCGCAACTCAAGATCCAGCAACAGCGGCAGTTCGAGACGAAAGCATTCCCCAACGTAAAGACGCTCCCAGTCTGGGGGTGACTGCGCCCCGTCTTGGGCCAACTCCGGATAAGCAGGGTAAACCGCCTGAACTGGTCGTAAATGTAACAGGTCTACAATTTGCGTGGCTGTTTACCTATCCTGATACGGGCGTGGTTGCTGGTGAATTGCATGTACCCATAGGGCGGGAAGTTCTGCTGAACATTTCTGCTAATGATGTGATTCATGCCTTTTGGGTGCCAGAATATCGGGTAAAACAGGATGCTATTCCAGGTAAACAGTCGGAATTGCGCTTTACTCCCTCAAAAGTGGGTGAGTATCCTATCGTTTGCGCGGAACTGTGTGGCGCTTACCATGGGGCAATGAAGAGTAAGGTGATTGCTGAATCCCCTGCAGATTTTGATGCCTGGATGGAAAGTCAAAAGGTAGCCAGTGGCGATCGCTTCGATCGGGCTGTTGCGCTAAACTCCTCAGAAAAATCTACAGATGAGTTCTTGAGTCCTTTTGTTAGTTCCTGGGGAGTCAACTCCAGCACTGTTCACCAGCTTCAGTCTCACCAACTTCATTCTGCTCACGTTCATCCTTCTGCTAGTTAACTGCCATCAACGGAAGCTTTATGACCCAAGTACTTCAAGAAGAAGCTAAAGCCCCAGGCCAGGGCGCAGTTCCAGAGAAGCGGAACTGGCGTAAGTACTTTAGTTTCAGCACCGATCACAAAGTCATCGGCATTCAATACTTAGTAACCTCCTATTTCTTCTATCTGGTAGGTGGTCTGCTGGCGGAGGCCGTCCGCACCGAACTGGCCACTCCAGAGGTCGATTTTGTCAGCCGGGAACTATACAACGGCTTATTTACCGTTCACGCCACCGTGATGATTTTCCTGTGGATCGTTCCGGCAGCTACGGGAGCTTTTGGCAATTACCTGATCCCCCTGATTATTGGGGCGCGGGATATGGCCTTTCCCCGACTCAATGCCGTCGCCTTCTGGCTGATCCCGCCCGGTGGCCTGTTGTTAATGTCCAGCTTTTTGGTGGGTGCTCCTGGTTCAGGCTGGACATCCTATCCTCCCCTCAGCCTTGTTACAGATCAGGCCGGACAGGCAATCTGGATTCTGAGTGTGTTGATTTTGGGGACTTCCACCATCCTGGGTGCCCTGAACTTCATTGTCACCATTCTCAAGATGCGGTCACCCGGCATGACTCTAAACAAGATGCCCCTGTTCTGTTGGGCCATGCTGGCGACTTCAGCCCTGATTTTGATCTCGACTCCGGTTCTGGCTGGTGCATTGATTCTGCTCGGGTTTGACCTGATTGTCGGCACGGCCTTTTTCAATCCCACTGGGGGAGGCGATCCGGTGGTCTACCAGCACATGTTCTGGTTCTACTCTCACCCAGCGGTTTACATCATGATTCTGCCGATCTTCGGGTTAATCTCAGAAATTCTGCCCGTTCATGCGCGGAAGCCGATTTTTGGCTACCGGGCGATCGCCTACTCCAGTATTGCCATCAGCTTTCTGGGACTGATTGTATGGGCACACCATATGTTCACCAGTGGCACCCCACCCTGGCTGCGCATGTTTTTCATGATCAACACCATGGTGATCGCTGTACCCACCGGGATTAAAGTCTTTAGCTGGCTGGCAACCATTTGGGGCGGCAAACTGCGGCTGAACACGGCGATGCTATTTGCAATGGGCTTTGTCTCGATGTTTGTGATCGGTGGTATCAGTGGGGTGATGGTGTCCTCTGCCCCCTTCGACCTGCACGTTCATGACACCTATTTTGTGGTGGCCCACCTGCACTATGTTCTGTTTGGCGGTAGCGTCTTCGGCATTTATGCGGGTACTTACCACTGGTTTCCCAAGATGGCGGGCCGCATGGTCAACGAAACCCTGGGCAGAATTCACTTTGTTCTTACCTTCATTGGTTTCAACCTGGCCTTCCTGCCGATGCATAAGTTGGGGTTAGAAGGCATGAATCGCCGGATTGCAG
>JBBIQC010000491.1:0-4286 GCA_037442585.1 Oscillatoriales cyanobacterium bin_317 | reverse complement strand
ATTTTTTAGGGATCATTGGCCGAATGCCACGCCCCTACACAGGGCGATCGTGGCTTTTCAAACATGCTCTAAAGCTGACGCAAACGTTTTGGGTAAATCTCGCATCAATACTTCGCTATTTTGGTCTATTTCCGTGTTCCAGACCCGCTTCAACCCATCTTTATCTAAATCTCGCTAAACGACTGTCAAAAATACGAATCTCACGAGAACCCGGTTCTAGCTATGGTAGAAAAAAACGACCAGGAGAATCTACTATGACCCTTCCAACTCGCGGTTCTGCGGCTATCAACAAAGCGGAACGTCGTCTTGCCAGCCTCAAATCAATTGATGAGAATCTTGATTTAGGCTACGGGCTGACAATTAGTGCTTACGCGCAAATGATTGAAACCGTTCGCAGTACGATCGCAGCCCATAATACCCTTGTTTCCAAAATTGACGAGTCCCGCCGTAATGTAGCGGCTCTGGAAAAAGAACTGGCAGAGTTTAGTGCCCGGATGCTGACTGGGGTGGCCACCAGGTACGGCAAAAGCAGCAACGAGTACCGTAAAGCGGGTGGCAGTATTCGCAAAAGTAAGACCGTAACGGTTCAGCCTACCCCTCCAATGACTTCAGGATCCCCTCAAGCCGTCGCCCTGGAAATGGTCACTTTAACCAATGGGACGAGTAAGAGTAAAGCAAAAGCAATGTAAACCTGATGAACCAGGACGGCGATCGCTTCAGCCAGCAGATGGCAGGGGCGATCGCAAACTTCAGGGAGCCAAAAGGAAATGAAAGGTCAGGCTCTCCTGGCGCGACAAAAAGGAACCAGGGAAAGTGAGATAAAATCAGGTTAAGTTAATCCTGCCAGAGGAGCGATCGTGGCTACATCACTCAACATAGATGAAGCTTTACTTCAGGAGGCACTTGCCCTTGACAGCCAGATAACTATTGATGCTCTGGTCGAAACTGCACTGCGGGAATATATTCAACGTCGAAAGCGACTCAAAGTACTTGACCTTTTTGGCACTATTGATTATGACCCAGACTATGACTATAAACAGCAACGCCAGCGACCATGAGCGTTATCGTCGATACCTCTGTCTGGTCACTGGCTTTGCGTCGGAGAATACCCTCAAATTCTTCCTCTGCTGTTACTCTACTGCGAGAATTAATCTCAAATGACCGAGCAATCATGTTGGGCGTAATTCGTCAGGAAATCCTTTCTGGGGTTCGCAGTTCAGAACAATTTACCCGCTTACGCAATTACCTACGGGCATTTCTAGATCTACAACTTGAAACTGAGGACTATGAGTTAGCAGCAGAGTTCTTTAACACTTGCCGCAGCAATGGTATTCAAGGCTCAAGTACAGATTTTCTGATTTGTGCGGCTGCCCATCGTCGAAGCTTCAGTATTTTCACAACAGACAACGACTTTCAGAGTTTCCAATTATACATTCCAGTTTTGCTACTGGCCGTTGAAGGTTAAACCACTGTAACAAAGAAAGCAAAAGGAAAGTGAGATAAAATTGAGCAGAAGCTGGGAGGTTGTCATGGTTCAAGCTATTCCCCAACTCATGACCTTTGATGAATTTATTGCCTGGTATCCTTAACGCTGAATCAAATAGTGCAACATGCCGATATTAGAATTGATCTATAAAACTTCCAGAATCGATTGAATCAAAGCTTCCAGGTGGCGATCGCAAAACTTTTCTGCTTCTGAAACTGAAAGTCCACGCTCAATCAAATACGTTTCAAAAGCGTTATAAATCATGGCTTTGGCCAGATCTTTTTCCTCCTCGCCGATCGCCCATCGCAACTCAATGCATCCCCGAATCATCAAATCCATCAACTGGCTTTCTTGTTTGAAATCCGCCAGCAGTTGCTCGGCGATCGGGAAAGACGAGGGTTCATTCATAATGATCTTGCATCATCCTGGGTGGGATCGTGATTTCACTCTATAACTGGGGCATATTGTTCATGTAGTATTACCCAGGTCATTACGAAATTTTTACCCTCTCTGACTTTGTTTATCCTTTTTTAAGGTGGAAGTCCGTATTTTCCATGTGGTGCTTGAGAGTAAACTAAGCAACTCTAGGAGAACATTTACATTAAGGGTGCATAGTTGGCAGTCAGAAGCATTTCCTTTACGAGAAGGGATGCTATTTGAGACAGGATAGACCTGGTATGAATACCCAATCACCTCATGAATTAAGCCAGTCCACCTCTGTTGAATTTCCGGTTCTTACTGTGGCCTTAGACTCCGATACAACCCCAACTTCATCAGCAAACACAGCAGGATTGCCTGATGAGGGTGGCATGCCAGAGGTCCGGCAAGCCCTGGGCCAGAAAATGACGGAATGCAAGTATCTGAATCGCCAATTGCAAGAGGCCGTTCAGAAACGCCAGCAGTTAGAGCAGCAATTGCAGTGGCATGAGGACAGTGAACAGGTTTTAGCCGCGATCGCAGCGCTCAACTATCAATATCACCATCTTTCTCAAACCTTACAGGATATCGTCTGGCAAGTACACACAGTGTTGCAGGTCGATCGCGTGTGCTTGTACCGTTTACAGGCCGATCGCAGTAGTTTTGTTATGGCAGAAGCGGTGCGATCGGGCTTGCCTGCCATTGCCGGATTCCTGATTCGAGATACCTTCGTGTCCAGTCCGGAGTGGATCGAACGGTATCAAAATGGTCAGCCCTGCATCATTCCTGATCTGAGTAACATCCATCAGACTGCTGAGGCCATCCCAAATTCCAGTGACATTGTCAAACCGGATCCCGGCACAGACACCTTACTGCATTATTTTCAAGTCAAAGCTAAGTTGGCCTTGCCCATTCTCGTTCATCAGCAACTGTGGGGTTTGTTGGTAATTCATCAATGTGCAACCCCCCGACACTGGCAGAAACCCGAAATTAATTTTCTTAAGCGATTGACCTGGCAGTTGGGAGTGGCGATCGAGCAGCAACAACTTCATCAGGAGTTACAGGAGCTTCAGGAGAGACTTTCTGTCCAACGGCAAAACCAGGCTATCCGTCTGCAGCAAACCCTGGCCTTTGAAGCCATGTTGACTCGCATTACCGATCGGGTACGGGACAGTCTGGATGAACAGCAAATTTTGCAAACAGCGATTCAGGAATTAACCACGGTGCTGGGGGCAGAGTGCTGTCAGGCGGTTTTGTGCAACCCTGAACAAGCAACGTGCAGGGTTAAGTTTGAGTATCGTGCTCCTTTGCTGGCGGCCAGCGAACCCCAACCGCGACAAAAACCATTCGTTGATCCCGTGGCCTATCCGGATGAACTCTGCCAACAAATCCATCAGGGCGGTCTGTTTCAGTTCTGCCGCATGGAACCCTATCTCAACCGGGGGCAAGAGACGATTTTGATTGCCCCCATTTTGGATGATCAGGGTTGTCTGGGAAGCTTACGGTTATTCACCCGGTACAGCCATAGCTTTGATGCCTCTGAAACTCGGTTGGTGCAACAGGTGGCCAATCATTGTGCGATCGCATTGCGGCAGGCTCGTCTGTTTGCAGCCAGCCAAACTCAGGTAAAGGCCATGGAACGGCTGCATCAGTTGAAAGATGACTTTCTCAGCACCATCTCCCACGAACTACGAACTCCCTTATCCAGCATCAAAATGGTGACAAATTTGCTGAAGATGACGTTTAAATCAGCACCCCGGTTTCCCAACCCAGATCAGGCTGAGATCGGGGTGGACTCTAGCAAAGTCACTCAGTATCTCAAGGTTCTGGAAGAAGAGTGCGATCGTGAAATCAACTTAATTGATGACCTGCTCTCCGCTCAACATCTGAATGCAGGCAACCATCCAGTATCCCTGATTCCCATCCAGTTACAGGAATGGATTCCCCACATTGCTGAAACCTTTGCCCAACGTCTGCAAACTCAGCAACAAACCTTAAAGCTGGTCATCGCAGCAAACTTGCCTCCTTTAGTGTCCGACACCTTTATGCTGAACCGCATTCTGGTGGAATTGTTGAACAACGCCTGCAAGTACACCCCTACTGGAGAAACCATCACAGTAGAAGCCTCCCATACGTCTTCTCAAATTGAGATTGCCGTGAACAACAGTGGCATCGAAATTGCCTCCGATGAGCTAACTCACATTTTTGATCCCTTCTATCGGATTCCCAACAGCGATCCCTGGAAACAAAGTGGCACTGGCCTGGGACTCTCTCTCACCCAAAAACTCGTAGAGTATCTGGGCGGCACCATCCAGGTAGAAAGCCGCACCAATCAAGTCTGCTTCAAAGTCCAATTTCCCTTTTCCAGCTAGGAAGTGCTGAG
>JBBIQC010000490.1:2656-4290 GCA_037442585.1 Oscillatoriales cyanobacterium bin_317 | reverse complement strand
TGCTTCGGATCGCCCAGTTTTCGAGTTTTACTCTGCTTAGATTGATTTAAGAGGGGTAAGCCTGCTGAAGCGGGAGCCTGCTAAGCTGAGTTTGGCGATGAAGCGCTATACGGCAGCACTCGATAATGATTTTCTCCTCAAGCTCCTGGCTGTCAGTGCCACAGTGTAGGGCGCACAGGTTGACCCTGTCTCAAAGCTTCTATTTTGAGTGGTCAGAAATTTTTTAAACCAAGTCCAGCTAGAGAACTGGAGTTTTTCTATAAGAGAAACTACGGTTCTGGACTTAGACAAGGTTTAATTAATGAATCAAAAGATAGATCAACGGTGATTTTTTTACTTAAATTTTCAATCTTTTAGAAGACGTATTAAATAGATTTTCTTCCTATGCTGAGATAACGTATGCATGTAATAGGAGATTGTTTCATGAGTGATGACAAAAAACTGCATGACCAGACGAACTCCAGTGCGGATGCTAATCCCGATCCGATTACGGGTCAACCGGGTGCCCATCCTGTAGGAACGGGCATTGGTGCGGCTGGCGCGGGTGCTGTAGGTGCGGCTCTTGGAGGACTTGCGGGTGGTCCTATTGGAGCGGCTGTAGGGACTGTAATTGGCGCAGTGGCAGGTGGTCTGGCTGGGAAGAGTGCAGCAGAGCGAGTCAATCCAACCGTGGAAGACGAGTACTGGCGGAATAACTATACGGCTCGTCCTTACGTCGAGAAAGATCGGTCTTATCAGGACTACCAACCCGCCTACCGGATGGGCTATGAAGGCTATCGTCAATACGGTGATCTGGGTAAAACCTATGCCGAGGTGGAACCTGATTTGAGAAGCGAGTACGAAAAACAACAAGGCGGAGCACGACTGCCCTGGGATACAGCAAAACACGCTACCAAGGATGCCTGGGAACGCCTGGATGTTGATACGGCAGGCAACCCGTTGATGGATGATCAAAGTCTTGATCCAACTGTCACTCGTCCAGATCAAGAACTGCGATCGTAAATTTTGTTCTCATTTGGGGGAGCAATCAGGAAACGGTAGTACTCTAGTAATAGAAACTGATCAGTTTCCTGAATGAAACAACAGTTCGCCAATAAACAGGAGGTTACGAAATAGATTCCTCAAGTGATTTATTGGATTCGCAGTATAACAGCACCCAAACAACTCTTTGATATTTCCTCTACTTCTTTCAGGGAAGTCTATGTAACTGATTCCTAACCTATCAAAACTTCAACGGTGGGTTACTGAATCGTTCAACTTCAAGCAAGCTCAAATTATCAGAGGAAAGATGCTCAGAGGGTTGGTTTGGGTGCTGTTTTTGTTTAAATACAGTCAACATCTGGAACTCGAAGATGAGGGGATGAGTGTTCCCGATTCCCCACTCCCTGCAAATGTAACAGGGTTTACATATAGTCACCCGATGGCAGAACGCTGCTGTCTATACTGGAGGCACTAGGCTGGCGAGCGCACATCATGGATGACCTGTTGAAAGAATTTGAAGAACTGTTAGATCAAGGATTTGAGAATCTGCTCGACTTTGTGCGAGAGATTGAAGGGCGAGCCGGATCGGAAGGCTTTAAATCGGAAGACTTGAATGCAGAGGTGCGAAATCGCTCCCAGACGACCGCCAACTA
>JBBIQC010000490.1:285-2634 GCA_037442585.1 Oscillatoriales cyanobacterium bin_317 | reverse complement strand
CTCGCACTTATCAGCGATCGGACGGCACTCAAACCACCACGGTGAGAGAAGAGGTGATCATCACACCCCCACCAGCGGAGTATCAGGAACCTGTTTCCCTGGCTGGGATTGGGGGGCTGTCGGCTGTGGTGCAAGATTTGCGGGAACTGGTGGAACTCCCTCTGAAGCGGCCTGAGTTGCTGCAGATGTTGGGACTGGAACCGACGACAGGTGTGTTGCTGGTTGGCCCACCGGGAACAGGCAAAACGCTGACCGCTCGCGCCCTGGCGAAGGAACTGAATGTCAATTACATTGCGATCGTCGGCCCAGAGGTGATCGGCAAATATTATGGCGAGGCCGAGGCCCGGTTACGCAAGATTTTTGAGAAAGCGGCGCGATCGGCTCCCTGCATCATCTTTATTGATGAAATTGATGCCCTGGCTCCCGATCGCACCAGGGTGGAAGGCGAATTGGAAAAACGGCTGGTCGCCCAACTCCTGGGATTAATGGATGGATTTGCCAAAACCAAAGGGGTGGTGGTGCTGGCCGCAACCAACCGTCCCGATCAACTGGATGCAGCTCTGCGTCGTCCGGGCCGATTTGATCGAGAGGTGCCATTCCGGGTGCCCGATCGCGCTGGTCGCTTGGAAATTCTGCAAATTCTCACACGGGCCATGCCTTTAAGTGAGTCGGTCGATCTGGAGCCGATCGCCGATTTATCTGTAGGTATGGTGGGAGCAGACCTGAAAGCTCTCTGTCAGAAGGCTGCCTATACGGCCTTGCGACGACTGATGCCCTCCTATCATGGCCCCCTTCCCAGCCGTATGAGCGTCACCCAGGCCGATTTTCTGCAGGCCATTAAACAGATTAAGCCTGCGGTGTTGCGATCGGTGGAGGTGGAAACCCCCAAAGTGTCCTGGGATGCGATCGGTGGCTTAGAAAGCGTCAAGCAAACACTGCAGGAATCGGTTGAGGGAGCACTGCTGTATCCCGAACTGTATCAACGCACGAAAGCGAAAGCCCCGCGAGGAATTTTGCTCTGGGGGCCACCAGGAACCGGAAAAACCTTGCTGGCCAAGGCGGTCGCTGCCCAGGCCAGAGCGAACTTTATCGCCGTGAATGGGCCGGAACTCCTGAACAAATGGGTGGGCGCATCGGAACAGGCGGTGCGGGAACTGTTCACTAAAGCCCGACAGGCGGCTCCCTGTGTGGTGTTTGTGGATGAAATTGATACCCTGGCTCCAGCGCGGGGCAGTTTTCAGGGGGATTCGGGAGTCAGCGATCGGGTGGTCGGTCAATTGCTCACCGAACTGGATGGCCTGCAAGACTGTCCCAATATCCTGCTGATTGGCGCTACCAACCGTCCTGAAACTCTAGATCCGGCTCTGTTACGGGCAGGTCGATTAGATTTGCAGTTGAAAGTAGATTTACCCGATGAGGCCAGTCGTTTAGCGATCCTGGAAGTCCATAACAGCGATCGGCCCCTGTCTGATGTGGATCTCCGTGTCTGGGCCGCTCAAACTGCAGGCTGGAATGGGGCGGATCTGACGTTATTGAGTAACCAGGCCGCGTTAGAAGCAATTCGTCGTTACCGCAGTCAGGGCTTAACCGATCCCACGGCAATTCACATTACAATGGATGACTTCGCAGCCGCCTTCCAGCGGTTAGGTGAACAACGGCACTCGGCATCATCATGACAACATCGACTCATCACTCCAATTCGGGGCTGGGGCTGGCGATCGCAACTTTACTGGCGATCGCTGCCACTCTGATCATCAATACCCTGTCCAACATTTTTCCGCCCGGTGGCCTGAATGTTGGCGAGATTGCCAATACGTTGCTGAAAGATGTACTAATTCTGCCTGCCAACTACGCCTTTGCCATCTGGGGACTGATTTATGTCGGACTGGTCGCCTACGGTCTATATCAGTTCCGCCTGTCTCAGCGCCAGGATCCGGTCATCCGTCAGGTTAGTGTGCTGCTG
The DNA here is from genome assembly GCA_037442585.1 of Oscillatoriales cyanobacterium bin_317. Classification (GTDB taxonomy): domain Bacteria; phylum Cyanobacteriota; class Cyanobacteriia; order Leptolyngbyales; family Leptolyngbyaceae; genus Leptodesmis. The sequence goes on along the minus strand of JBBIQC010000490.1, from coordinate 671 downwards.
ATCCTGGCCTGTCTCGCGCAGGTGGTCTGGATCTATCTATTTACCCTGCGTCAGTTCTGGTGGTCAGTGCTGGCGATGTTGGCGATTCTGCTGCCCCTCATCGGGGCTTACCTGCAACTGAGAACGGGGGAGGAACGGGTATCACGAGACCGCAAATGGCTGGCGCGCATTCCCTTCAGTGTTTACCTGGCCTGGATTTCGGTCGCGACGATCGTCAATGTCGCCTGTGCCCTCTACAGTTCCGGGTGGACTGGCTGGGGGTTGAGTCCGATCGCCTGGACGGTGATGATGTTGGTCATTGGCGCGATCGTGGCTGGCCTGGTTGTCTGGCAGCGACGGGATCGGGCGTTTGGCCTGGTGTTTATCTGGGCTTACGTGGCGATCGC
>JBBIQC010000490.1:0-257 GCA_037442585.1 Oscillatoriales cyanobacterium bin_317 | reverse complement strand
TCTGCGATCTGGATGACGGCTGGGGGGATGGTGCTGGCGATCGTAGGACTGCTGCTGGTTGACAAATTCCAACGAAACAAGTGACGTTTTAGTACATATGTCCTATAATTCTGTCAACTCTGATCAGCCCAGAGTCCTTTTTTGTTTGGCTCGGCTGAGGGTTGATGGTTTATGCAATACGCTCCTCTCGTTCCTGGAACACTGGTTTGTAATCGCTATGTAGTTGTGGGGCTGGCAGGGCAGGGGCCGTTTGGTCT
>JBBIQC010000489.1:0-4297 GCA_037442585.1 Oscillatoriales cyanobacterium bin_317 | reverse complement strand
AGCCGCAATCATCCTGCTCCTCGGATCGAAATTGGCAGTTTGCCCGACGCTGCACTTTTTGTCAGAGACAACGGGATTGGCTTTCAGATGGAGTATGCCGACAAAGTGGTTGGGGCTTTTCAACGCTTGCACTCACAGGCTGCGTTTGAGGGATCGGGGATTGGGTTGGCGATCGTGCAACGAATCATCCACCGTCATGGAGGCACGATTTGGGTAGAGAGCCAGCCCGACCAGGGAGCGACCTTCTACTTCACCCTTGGAGGTTCTGCTCAAGAGTGAAACGTCTCCAGATCCAGAAGTAGACTCCTATTAAAGTTTTGACTAAAAGAAATTGGGAAAACATGGTAAATGTAGATCCAACCCGAATTCTATTGGTAGAGGATGACCCCAATGACGTCGAGTTAATTCAGTTAGCGCTGCAACGCTACAACTTTGTCAATCAGCTTGATGTTGTGACTGATGGAGAGCAAGCGCTGAACTACTTGTATGGTCGAGGGGGAGAGCCTCCAAGCCATCCCTTACCCCGCCTGGTTTTACTTGATCTAAAACTACCTAAAGTGGATGGAATTCAAGTTTTACAGGCGATCCGCAACCATCCACGCACTCAAAAGCTAATCGTAGTTGTGATGACTTCTTCCGCTGAGAACCAGGATCTCAGTGGCTGCTATGAATTAGGAGTAAATAGCTACATTGTCAAGCCACTGGAATTTCAGCAATTCATAGATGTGGCTCGTCAGGTTGGCCTTTACTGGATGCTGCTGAATCAAGTTCCCCCCCAGGAATAGTCAGTCACCCTAAGGTTTCAGACTGTGATTTTGTCCGTGATGCTGCTCATCATTCGATTTCATCGGTCAGCTTCTAGCGGTCAGTAATATCACCTGAATATAATGCTGTAAATAATACTAGGAATACTCGACGGATTTCGCCGGTTCCTGAAAATCGTTCTGATGCTCCTGGGGGAGCCAATAAATATGGTGATTGATGCGTCCCGCCTTCTGATTGTTGAAGATGATCCAAATGATGTTGAGTTAATCCGTTTAGCACTAAATAGCTATCCCTTTGTCAACCAAATGGATGTGGCAGAGGATGGTGAGCAGGCGTTGCTCTATCTGCTCGGTCAGGGAGATCTCCCTCCTGGCCACCCATTACCGCGTATGGTTTTGCTCGATCTGAAGCTACCCAAAGTAAGTGGCCTACAAGTGCTGGAGGCCATTCGTCGTCATCCCCGCACCCATAACCTGGTGGTTGTAGTAATGACTTCCTCGGCTGAAAATCGAGATATCGAAGCTTGTTACAATCTCGGAGCGAACAGCTACATTGTTAAGCCCCTGGATTTTCAGCAGTTTCAAAACGTATCTCAGCAAGTTGGTGTGTATTGGATGCAACTCAATCAGCCGCCGCGAATATAGCCAATTATGGTCGGTATGTCTCCGATCGAAGGTGCTCCTTGAGTTCATTGGGTGCCGAAATTCGATTGCTTCAGGGTAGGAACGATCGCCGCGCAGACAATTATGGGCTAACACAAGGGAAATTTTGCTTTGTATGATTTAGAAGCAAGCCCTGAAATCTTTTCGTCAAGCGATCGCTCCTGCATAACGTGGATATTCCAACCTTTGTTCGCACTTTTACTGCCGTTTTCATCATGGCCGATGCCTTGGGCAATGCCCCCATGTTTCTGGTGCTGACGAAGGACATGGAGCCGGATCAGCGTAATGGGGTGTTCGATCGAGCCAGTATTGTTGCCACCCTGGTCATTCTGGCCTTTGCCTTTGCCGGACAGGCCATTCTCGATTATTTACACATCAGTCTGGCAGCTTTAAAGGTATCCGGTGGACTGATTCTGTTGCTGATTGCCTTAGATATGTTGCGCGGCGAGATGGATACCCCCCTGGTAGAGAAAGAACGGGACGTAGCCATTACCCCTATGGCGCTCCCATTACTGGCTGGCCCTGGAACGCTCTCTACCGTGATGGTGGTCATGACCGAATCCCCCCAGGCTCAATTGAGTGTAGTCGCTGGCATCGTTTCTGCCATGCTCGTCACCTGGATCATTGTTCGTCAGGCTTCCCGCATCGATAAATGGATTGGCGTGCAGGGCGCCGTCATTGTGACCCAGGTATTGGGCTTTCTGCTGGCTGCGTTAGCGGTGGAAATTGGTAGTGAAGGTATCCGGGAATTATTTGGACTATAATTCGCCGTACTGATCTACAGAGTTACCCCTAAGCCATCACCATTCCACCATCAACATTCATCACCTGTCCCGTGATGTAAGCTGCAGCGGGGTCAGCCGCCAGGAAGCGAATCATGCCAGCGACTTCTTCCGGTTGACCGTAACGGTTGAGGGGAATGAATTTGAGAATCTCTTCAGCGTTCAGATCGGAGGTCATATCGGTGGCAATGAATCCCGGAGCCACTGCATTTACGGTAATGCCGCGACTGGCTAATTCTTTAGCAACTGTTTTCGTAAAGCCGATCACCCCAGCTTTGGCAGCACTGTAGTTGGCCTGTCCGGGATTGCCCATCTGTCCAGCGACCGAAGTGATGTTAATAATCCGTCCAGAGCGCTGCTTTAACATGATCTTGCTAACGGCGCGAGTACAGAGAAACACTCCGGTCAGGTTGAGGTCAATCACGGCCTGCCACTCTTCCAATTTCATGCGCAGCAGTAAGGTATCACGGGTAATTCCGGCATTGTTCACCAGCACATCAATCCGGCCCCACTTTTCCATCACCGCATTGACCAGATTATCCACCTGATCCGCCTGGGAGACATCTGCCGGCAGCGCGATCGCCTGACTGCCCATTGCTGTAATTTCAGCCACCACCTTATCTGCCGCTTCCTGGGAACTGGCATAGTTAACGACGACATTGGCTCCTTCACTGGCCAGTGCTAACGCCGTCGCCCGTCCAATGCCCCGCGAGGCTCCCGTGACGATCGCCACCTTGTCCTTGAGCCGTTGTACGCCCTCTGCAGATGCCATAGTCCTCTCCTCTAACAAATTCCTTGTGTCCCCAAAACGGTTGCATGCTCTGCTCAATCATCATACGAGAAAGAGGGATCCGGAGCGGCGGTGTAATCGATGAGCTATGGCCTTAACCAGACCTACGCCAATAGATAAACCTTGTCCAAGTCCAGAACCGTAGTTTCTCTGATCGGAAAACAACCGTTCTCTAGCTGGACTTGGTTTAGATAACGCAGGCTGGACAGTCCTTAAATGAGAGAAGTTAAAAGATATATTAAGAGCAATTCTTGCAATTTATTCACATACACGTCTCTTAACAATTCAAATTAGTGATCCCCACAGGGGATCAAATTCAAAGCCTTATCTAGTAAGAACTGGAGCGAAAAATTGCTGTTTGAAAAATGGACGTTTCAAGCCTTCTACTTCATCAGAAAATATTTCGTCAAGGGGTGATCGATAAGAAAATCTGTAAATTTATCCAACAAACCCTTATTTTCCATCGGTATATTCCCTATACTAATTTTCACTCGATCCTGAGTGGTGGGGATCACCTGTAGGCATTTCACTAAATTCAATTCCTTTAAAAACTCTAGGAGGAAGGCATGGCACTCTCTCACAGTCCAAGCTTTAGAAGCGTTTATGGTTTGTTGATGATCAGAAGCTTTTTGATTTGGAGCTTTACGTTAGCAGTTTGCCTGCTGGTTGTAGGGTTTCCGCTCGTCATTTTGATGGTTACTGTGGGATCTCTCCTCGCCGTTATTCTGCAGGCCGTTATTCCCATGAGTTCAGTGTTACTGGTTGCAGGTGGCATTATTGGCTTGAATATTGTGGCTGTTTTATTTGGTGCTGGTGTGCTCACCTTTAAAGGGGTTCATCCTGATCAGGTGAGTTGGTTGCGCTGGTTGCAAGGTGAAGAAAACCCCAGACATACTTCTGTATTTGCCTCTTGCCCTTTAACGTGTGGAATTGAAAAATAGCTGTCAAGAGCATTAGCAATTAGTAGGGGCGCGGCATTCGGCAGATGACTTTACCTTTAGTTGCAGAAGTCTAATATCCAAATGCCAGACCCTGACAAAATCTGAAACTTACAAGGCGGACAAATTGCTTTGTTGATGTTTCCCCACCCACCCGGTTTTTAACCGGGTTTTTTGTTGCGTGCTGACCAATGAACCAGGAGCCATTAGGATAGGGAAAGTTTTCATGTGTTCAGCCGTTTTGTGGTTTATGGCAATGTCTCGATCGCCCATCCCCGTCAGCATTATTGTTGGCACCCGTCCCGAAGCCATTAAGATGGCTCCCGTGATCCAGAAATTTCGCGCTTCTCGGTTATTGGC
>JBBIQC010000488.1:0-4298 GCA_037442585.1 Oscillatoriales cyanobacterium bin_317 | reverse complement strand
GGGGGGGATCGCGACGAGAGGGGGGTTGATAGGCCACTCCGATGACGGCTGTGGCAATCATTAAGATGCACAGCGATCGCCGGACTTGCAAAGTATTCAGTTGTTGGGAAGTCAAAATCCTCAGGGGAATTTTGAGTAGAGAGAGGGTTAACTTGGACATAAACACTCAAGGTGGCTGACGGTTGCAGTTCAAATCATTGATAGATTACCCGTCCTCAAATGCCAATCCCCAGGTAGGATTCCAGGCAGGATCCAAACCTGAAAGGATTGATCTCGATCGAGCCGGAGATCTGTGCAGGGCACTTTAGACGCATTGACTGAAACCTGTGTAAGGAGCGTTTCCTGGAAAGTGGTAGATGTCCCCAATTCAACCACTCACGGCAGAGACATGCACCCAACCTGATTGAGACGTTCCAGGAAACAAAATATATGGGCGTGCATACCCCATATAGCTTAAGTCTACGGCTTATAACTCAGGATGGGATTACACAAAACTGCAAAGCTGTATGCCATTCTTTGGTGGTGTTTCAACGGGTTATTTTTGTCTGTTGTAGAGACGTTCCGGCGGAATGTCGCTACGAGGTGGGGCGGCGGGTTAAGGGAAATTTCAATTCACAGAGGGTGCCGTGAGGAGAGAGGGATTCCCGCTTAAAGCGTCCCTTGAGATGCAAGGCCAGTTTTTTGGCGTATTTGGTGCCTTCTCCCTCCACCGGGGACTGTAATCCCGGCCCGTCATCCGTGAGTTGCAAGGTATACCAGTTGTTGTTGAGCGTACCGGAAACGACCAGATGAGTGGTACCCTCCGCATGTTTCCCGATGTTGCAAAGGGCTTCTTCCAAAAAGCGGCATAGTTCCCGCCGTTGCTCAGGGGGCAGGGTTAAGGGTGCGATCGGATCAAAATGGCAGGCTACTTTCAGGGCTTTGAATTGGGAAAGCTCGGATTGCTCCAGGGTATTGCAGTAGACCTCGTAGAACAATTCATGCAACGGCACATTGAGATTTAGCTTGAGTCCGCCCCGCAGATACAGGCTTTCTTCCTGGGTCAAAATTTCCTGTTTCAGGTGATCGCCCAACCCCCGCAGTTCTGCATTTAACCCTTCCAGAATCGTGAGAATTTGCGCCTGGGGCAGGGGGGTATCTCGCATGCGGCGGAGCAGACTGGCTAGAGTTTGCAACGGGCCATTGTGAATCACGTTAAAGGTTTGTTCCAGGGTGCGCTGCCGTTCGGCAATCAGGCGTTGATTTTCCCGCAACCGCGATCGCAACACCCAATCGTATTTGTAAAACGCGGTGTAGCCAATACCAATCAGCAACCAGACCAGCGTGACTGGAACGATCGGGATCCACCAGCCCAGGAGCAGCAATAGGAGATAGCCACCCAGCAGTAACCCCACCTGCATCAGGGCCAGAATCAGCAGTTTCGTCCTGGGAGCGAGATTGCTGTGACCGAGCAGAATTGCCAAACCGCCCCAGGCCACAATCCACAAATACTCCCAGGGATCTGTCCAGGTGTCCAGGAGCAGGCGCTGATTCTGTACCGCGCTAATGATTTGACTAATGGAATGGGCCTGAATCTCTAAGGAGTTGGTGGGACTGGTGGCCGCCGTGTCAATGTTGGGACGAATCGTGGGATCCGTAATGCCCACCAGGACAATGCGATCGCGCAACCAGGCGGGATCAAATTGTTTGGCTTGAATTTGCCGAACCGAGAGCATCCGAAAGGGATGAACACCCGTGCGGAAATTGAGCAGGGTTTGAGGTTCACCCGTTTCTGCTCCCACATACCCTCCCGACGAGGAAAACAATCGGGGAATTTCAGTGGCACCAAACCGCATGGCTTCCCGATCGCGTATCCCGTTCTGTAAGGTTAGGGTTGAATCGCGAGAAACTAAATAGGCTTCTGCCAGACGAATAATCAGCGATCGTTTGTAGACCTGGGAGTTAATCGGATCGTAGGCTCCCAGCATCGCCCGTCTGAGGTGATTATCACTATCGGGCACAATATCCGCAAAGCCCACTTGCGATTCAGGAAAACCTAAGGGTGGCGGAATTTGATCGGACGCAGGGAAGATTTTTTCCATCACCATCACGTTCTGAGGACGGTTCAGGGCTGTAAATAAGTTGGTATTTTGCGATCGGGCGATTTGGCTTTGAAAGATATGCAGGCCAATCACCGCAGGACGGTACGTTTGCAAAGTATTGAGCAGATTCACCAGAGCAGTTTCAGGAATGGGATAGCCAGTTTTTTGCAGATCTGCCGTATCCAGTCCTACCAGCACAATCCGATCATCCTCCGGTTCGGGTGGCCGTAATCGCAGGTAAGTGTCCAGCATGAACCACTCCAATCCCTGCAGGGAACCCGTGAGGCGAGCCGCGATCACCAGCCCGATGACTGCCGCTCCCGGCAGTGCCCAGATCTGCCAGAAGGAAACGGTTGCCTTGAAGCGATTCCAGATCTTGCGATACACCGTCCCCTACTCCGGAGTGGTTGATTCAGTCAATTAGCCCTTCTTCTCTGGCCCGGATTTCCGTCTGGATGCGAATGTTTTTACCGTCCTGCTTGTCTTCTTCCGGGTACACCTCCAGCACATCTTGAATTTTAGTCCAGTAGTGCCGCACCGTGCGTTCTGAGACTTGCATCCGTTTGGCGATCGCCCGATCCTGCAATCCCTCATGAAAGGCCAGCTTGAGCACTGTAATCCAATCCGGTTTGACTTCCAGGGTGCGTCCCGGTCGAATGTCTTTGGTGTGAGTAATGCCGTTGAGCGCCCAATCCACCCGCGTTAGCATTTCCTTACTGGATAAGCTTTTATCCGCCACCGTAAAGCCGCCTTTGTGCTGGTCGATTTCCGGCTTAATTCTGACCAGTGCTTTGACAAACGTACTTTGCACAATCAAATTCAGGGTGGGATACTGGCGCATCAAGGTTTTCAACAGTTGCACGCCCACTTCGGTCTGGGCCATGCCTCCCGTTGTTTCGGGTAAGGATAGATCCAGCACCACCAGATCCGGTTGCTCGGCTGCCACTTGCTGCAATGCCTGTTCTACAGTCTGGGCCGTGAGAATTGTGGCCTGGGGATACTGCCGCTGCAACAGGTCGATCGTGCCTCCCAGGACAACTTCATGATCATCCACCACTAAAATTTGCAGCCTTTTCGGTTCGGGTGTGGGTTGCTCCATTGCCAATGCGATCAAAGGAAATGCGATCCAACGGACAGTGTATTTGCAGAAAACTACATTCAACTTGGCAGAAAACTACAGGCAATGCAAGCAGTTTGGCAACGCCCTATTGCAGAAAGCGGCAGTAGCCTTTGACCCTAAACGGAAGTCAAGTTTGCAGAGAGCGATGGTGCAGTTCAGTAGGTCTTTTCATACCATCTAAAGTAATTCAACGGCCCTGCGCCAAAACCGGAAAACCCGTTGACCAGATTTGTCCACCTTCTCGCCCCAGAAACTATGCCGAACTCACTCCCCGCCACTCAATCCACTGCCCCCACTGTTAGCCCCTTTTTGCTGCAAGGTGTGCTCGAAGGTCTAACGGATGGCATCTTGATTCTGTCGGAACAGGGGGAATGGATTTATCACAACTATTACGCCTATTGCATCTGCCAGCGGTTGCATCAGGGAAGTGGAGATACTAAAAAGGTTCCAGAGGTGATCTGGCGCAATTGTGAAGCGCTGCTGGAAAGCCGTACCCTCTTCCCCGATCAACCTGTTGTAATTGAATCGGAAGTGACTTTAAATCCCTCAGATGTATACCGGATCCGGGTGCGCTGGTTAACCCTGGAAGATTCCAGCCGTCCTTACCTGGCTGTGCTGCTGGAAGATCGTCGCCAATCTATGCAAAGCCGCGCGATCGCCGAAGCGATTCTCTACGATCTCACTCCGCGGCAGGCCGATGTTTGGTTACTGCGACGGGCCGGATTCAGCTATCAGCAAATCGCAATGGAGTTATTTATCACTCTGAATACCGTGAAACGCCACCTGAAGGACATTCGGTTAAAGCAGAAACTGGCGATCGAGGCGGGTGCTCCATCCTGCCGTTCTTCCGGGTAGGTTTCAAGGTTTAGCAAGCAGTATGATCGGAGGTAGCATTTTGTTCGTTGAAACTTGTATTGGGCCAGGTAGTAATGATGGCCAATGTTGGAACTGCGATCGTGCTAGACCAATCATTTCTGGAAAATAATGACTGAAGTATTGTTTGCTCGGAACTTGAGCTTGAGTGAAGTGAAGCAGCGATTTCAGCTTCAACTCATAACTGATCCGGCCTGGTTTAGCGAGTGGCAAAGGGATTTACC
>JBBIQC010000487.1:0-4302 GCA_037442585.1 Oscillatoriales cyanobacterium bin_317 | reverse complement strand
GTTTAGCTCCAAAAAAGAGGACACCTTCGTTCTGACCTGGGACGATCGCTTAGGAATCATCACCCTGAACGACCTGTTGCAAACCTCCGAACTGAACCAGGCTGGCCCGATCGAGTTACTGGTCCTGAGTGCCTGCGAAACCGCAACCGGTGATAAGCAGGCCGCTCTGGGAATGGCCGGAATGGCAGTTCGGGCAGGGGCCCGCAGCACGATCGCCTCCCTCTGGCAAATTAACGATGAAGCAACTGGTCTGCTGATGAACCATTTCTACGAAGAACTGGCCAAAGGCAAGACCACAAAAGCAGAGGCCCTGCGCCAGGCTCAACTGGCTGTGCTCAAAGAACCCCGCTTCCGACAGCACCCTTACTTCTGGTCGCCCTACGTTCTGATCGGAAACTGGCTATAGGGCGCACTTTAACCTCAATAAACTTTTGATCAAGGAGGATAGTGATGTTTGCAGAGACTTCAGAACAGATCATGCATCGGGTCAGGTGGGGGATGACGATCGCCTGGTTCCTGCTAATTGTCTCTCTCTTCTATGACCCTATCTCTCCCTGGCTAACCCAGCCTGATAGCCTGGCAATCCTATTCCGAATTGATCCGAATACCTGTGTCCAGGTGCAGGCAGCTTGTTTAGAGGAACAGCCCTACGCTGCGGGGGCTTCCATTTTCTGGACTGTCGTGATCCCAGGGGCACTCCTGATTTTACTTGTGTTTGGGCATGAACTTTGGCGGCGAATTTGTCCCCTATCTTTTGTATCGCAACTGTTCCGTGCATTAGGACGACAACGTCAACAGCAACGAGTTGATCCGAAAACCGGAAAAGTTCGCTATGAGTTAGCCAGGGTTGCGAAGAATTCCTGGTTAGCCCGCAATCATTTGTACTTACAGTTTGGCTTGCTGTATCTGGGCTTGTGTAGCCGTCATCTGTTTATCAATTCGGAACGAGTGGTGTTGGGTCTATTTTTGCTCCTTACCCTGTTGGCTGCGATGACTGTGGGCTATCTTTATGGTGGTAAATCCTGGTGCCAGTATTTTTGTCCCATGGGGCCGGTTCAGATCTTTTATGGTGAGCCGAGAGGATTGTTGAACAGTACTGCCCATGAAGACGATCGCCCCACCATTACTCAGTCAATGTGCCGCACGGTCAACACAGAGGGAAAGCAGCAAAGTGCCTGTGTGGCCTGTCAAAGCCCCTGTATTGATATTGATGCCGAACGTGCTTACTGGAACAGGATTACCACCCCTGAGCAACAGCGACTCTACTATGGCTATGCTGGGCTGGTGGTCGGGTACTTTGTCTATTACTATCTCTATGCGGGTAACTGGAACTACTATTTCTCCGGCATCTGGGCCTATGAAAACGATCAACTTGCAACGTTGTTGAGTCCAGGATTTTACTGGTTTGGCCACGCGATCGGAATTCCCAAATTACTCGCCGTTCCCCTGACTTTAGGCTTTTTCACCCTGGCTGGCTACCAACTTGGCAAATGGTTAGAGAATCGCTATAAAGCTAAACTGTTGCGCCAGGAACACTATTTGGGGCCGGAACAGGCGCGACATCGACTATTCACCCTTTGCACCTTTCTGGTTTTCAACTTCTATTTCATTTTTGGAGGTCGTCCTTACATTTTAAGGTTGCCTGTTCTTGTGCAACATCTTTATACGGTTGCAATTGCTGTAGTGAGCACCCTGTGGGTATATCGCACCTGGAACCGGAGGTCTAGTTTATACTCACGCGAAAGTATGGCTGCCCGTCTACGAAAACAATTGAGTCAACTAAAACTGAATGTGGGTCAGTTTCTAGAGGGGCGATCGCTAGAAACGCTGACTGCCGATGAAGTGTATGTGCTGGCAAAGATTTTACCGGACTTCACGAAGGAGAAACGATTACAGGCTTACAAGCAGGTGCTGCGGGAAGCCATTGATGAAGGTGCAATCAACTCAGCCACTAGTTTAGAAGTATTACAGCATCTGCGACGCGAACTCGATATTAGTGACAACGATCATCACACTATTTTGACAGATTTGGGGGTTGAAAACCCAGACTTACTCAATCCTGCCAAACAGCGCAGCCGAGAAGATTGGCTCCGATTAAAGAGCTACCGAGAGCGATTGGCTGCTTCACCCTATGTCTGGAAACGGCGGCCTGCCAGAGGTTTAGGAGCAGAACTGTTAGAGGTTGTGCAGAAAAAGCGATCGGTCAAATCGATCGAGCGGTTGGGCCGAAATAAACATCCAAAACAGGCTCCATCCTCCCTGACAGCAATGCAGCGGGAATATGCCATTACGCCGGAAGAGGAACAGGCCGTTCTCAAAACGCTTAAGGAATCGCAAGGCGCAAATGCTGACCAACTACTGCAGTAAACTGGCTAACTCTTGTTCACAGTTGTTAATGCGTTCAGCTAATAGAGTAACAATGAATTTGTGAAAACTAGCGGCCAGTAATGGTTCCTGAGTTTCAATTCGCTCAAATGCCTGCATTGAAAGAAAGTAGAGCGAACTGGGCTGATCCGCAATCACTGACACTGTGCGGGGAGATTGTTGATATAGACCCATTTCACCGATCGTATTTACGCCTGTATAGGAATAAGTTCGTCTTGTTTTACCATTAGGCAATTCCAGGATGGCGCTCAATCGCCCAAATTCCAGGAAATACAAACCATTGAATGCATCGCCCTGCCGAAACAAGTAATCTCCCTCATTTAACTTGACTGGCTGCAAATAGTTCATTAACTGAGAAACCAGGTCTGGATTGGGGAAATAAGGCTTCAATTGCAATGCCAAAGGCACTAACCGCGATCGGCGAAATTTACTGGTTGCTAGAATCTGGTTTTCGCACCACTCCAAGCCCTGATCCAGATCAGTGAAGATTTGACAAATCTGATTTTTAGCTTCATGATTTTTAGCTTCAATTAAGCCACCGAGTTGTAGTTGTTGCTGAATCAGCGGTTGAAGTTCAGTGAAAACCAGATTTAACTGAGCTTTTTCCGCTAACTGACTCATCTTGATGAAGCTAAGAGTAGCTGAGGAATCCAGACCACTGACCAGGCGAAAATCAAAAATGACGAACTTTAACCCTGGTAAGTCAGGATCTTCTAACCGTTTGCGAACTTCCTCCAGCAGGGCATTCGCTGTTCCAAAGAAGATAAACCCTTGTAGAACCAGAATGTAAATGCATCTGCCCTTCTGTTGCAGGAGTTTCTGCTGTGGTAGGGAGCGTCGAACATGACTGTGAGACGTTTCACCGGATAACCGATGTTTAATGACGGGAGTACGACCATAGTTGAAGATGAACAAGAAACAAGAAATGATGATCCCTGCCCCTACTCCCTGTAAAAATCCCCAGGTTGCAATAATTGCCAGAATCAGAAGAATCAGTGCATAGTCCAAACGGGGAAATTGGAACCAGGCTTGATAGCCCCAGCGAAATAAGAGGCCGATGCCGATGTAGAGCAGCACCCCTCCCAGAATCGGCTTGGGTAGATAAGCCAGAAACGAGGAACCAAACAGCAACACGATCGCACAGAGCAAACCTGATACCACCCCCGCTAAACGGCGTATAGCACCTGCCTGGCGATTCAGTAAACTCCGGTTGATGGACAAGTACCCCACCATGCCGCCGCAAAGTCCTGCCACTAAATTGGCGATTCCACTCGCTCGTAACTCTCGATTTAAATCTACGGTTCGGGATGTAGCCAGTTCCAGTCCGGTCGCATTGAGCAGAATGGAAATTACAACAATCAGCATCATGGCAACCAGGGTGCCGCTCTGGTGAAACACTACACCCCAATCCACTTGAGATAGGGTTGAGAAGTGCCAGAACCGCCAGAGGTCTTGAGTGGAGAAAGCCTCGAAAAACCACCCATTGGGATCGATGCGAGACAGAAGGCGATCGCTAAACCACCACCCAACGTCAAAGACAGCAATACCTCCCAGCAATAAACTGGGTAAAACCCAATACTGTTGATAGCGAGGCAGGATAAAGAAGAGCAGCAGGGCAAACAATAATCCTACCAACCAGCGAGGGAGAATTGAGGGTTCGAACAGTCGGGGTAATTCAGTGACATCCAGGGGAAACCCCACCATAACTTTGAAGGAACTGCGAGTGATCAACCACCCCGTTCCAGCTAAGAATCCTCCTATCACCGGGTAGGGAATAAATCTGGCCCACTGTCCCAACCGCAACCAACCCAAAATGAACAGGAATAAACCCGTTAACACTGTGCTCAGGGAAACGGCCATCCAAACGGTAGGGTAAATCTGCTGTGTTGCACCCATCAAGTTTAGTGCTGTGGCGAT
>JBBIQC010000486.1:0-4302 GCA_037442585.1 Oscillatoriales cyanobacterium bin_317 | reverse complement strand
GTACCGCCGTATAGCCTTCAGTCTCACTGAGGAATTCTGCCTCTTGCAAGTGAGCATAAGCGGTCATGCCATGCTGACGATAACGTTGGGCCAACTCATACATGCTGTGGTTCAGGCAATGGAAGCCAGCCAGCGTGACAAACTGGAATTTATAGCCCATTGCGCCCAATTCTCGCTGGAAGGTAGCGATCGTCGAGTCATCCAGATTGGCCTTCCAGTTGAAGGAGGGTGAACAGTTATAGGCCAGCAGCTTACCCGGATAGTGTTTGTGGATTGCTTCGGCAAACTGACGGGCTTCTTCCAGGTTGGGTTTCGAGGTTTCCCACCAGAGCAGATCGGCATAGGGGGCATACGCTAACCCACGGGCAATGCAATGCAACAATCCGGTTTCTGGCTTGAGGCGGAAGAATCCTTCAGCGGTGCGTTCTCCAGTCAGGAAGGGACGATCGCGTTCATCAATATCACTGGTAATCAGACGGGCACTTTCCGCGTCAGTACGAGCCACAATTAGCGTCGGCACCCCCATCGTATCGGCAGCCAGACGAGCCGCATTCAGGTTGCGAATGTGCGCCGCGGTGGGAATCAACACCTTACCGCCTAAGTGACCACATTTCTTCTCGGAAGCCAGTTGGTCTTCATAATGAACCGCCGCCGCTCCGGCCTCAATGTAGGCTTTCATGATTTCAAAACTGTTGAGCGGGCCACCAAATCCAGCTTCGGCATCAGCCACGATCGGGGCAAACCAATAGGTATCTCCCTTACCTTCCATGTGTTGAATCTGATCGGCGCGCTGGAAGGTGCGATTAATCCGGCGGCAGAGTTCTGGCCCACTATTGGACGGGTAGAGGCTCTGGTCGGGGTACATCGCCCCGGTCACATTTGCATCCGCCGCCACCTGCCAGCCGGATAGATAAATCGCCTTTAAGCCAGCTTTCACCATTTGCATGGCCTGGTTGCCCGTCACGGCTCCCAATGCATGAATGTAATCTTCCTGGTGCAGCAATTCCCACAGGCGATTGGCGCCCATTTCCGCCAGGGTATAGCAGATGGAAACCGATCCCCGTAAGCGGGCGACATCCGCCGGGGTATAGTTACGGCGAATGCCATCAAATCGGCCTGCTGGAGCTTTTGGGATCAATGTTGCAAAAGTTGGTTCAGACATGGTGTTCCTCTCAATAAGCACAGTAAGTAGACGAACTAGGGGATTGTCATTGCACAAAAGACAACTGTGGCCGTTCCCTCGTTGAACGGCCTGGATAATCTCCCCGACGACCGGGGGAGTTACAACTGAACAAGCAATCGATAAGCGGGTAAGGTCAGAAACTCTTCAAAGTGGTCATTAGTGACCAGACATTCAAATAAATGAATGGCCTGATCCAGAGGCGTGCGCCAACTGGAGTGGTCACCGTTGGGCGATCGCTGTCCCAGATACTCGGCGACGGTGGCGATTTCTTCCATCAATACGGTCTGGAATAACGCCTGATCGATCAACCGACCATCATCCAGATGAGCGCCATGATGCAGCCACTGCCAGACTTGAGTACGACAAATCTCAGCCGTAGCTGCATCTTCCATCAGGTTGAACAGGGGCACACAGCCCGTTCCAGCCAACCAGTAGGTCAAATAGAGAATGCCCACCCGGATGTTAGTCCGTAGCCCAGTTTCCGTAATCGTTCCCTGGGGCAGGGTGAGCAGGTCGGTAGCCACAACTTGCACATCTTCTCGCAATACCGACAGTTGATTAAATCCATACAAGCGCCGATCGAACACTTCACGGGCCACAGGTACGAGGGCGGGATGCGCGACCCAGGTGCCATCATGACCATCCTGGGCTTCCCGTTCCTTGTCAGCCCGCACTCTCGCCAGTGCGGCTGCATTCGCCTCCAGATCATTTTTGATCGGAATTTGGGCCGCCATCCCCCCGATCGCCAGTGCCCCCCGACGATGACAGGTTTTGATGGTCAGCAGACTGTAGGATCGTAAGAAGTGGGTAGTCATGGTGACTTGCTGGCGATCGGGCAGCACCCAATCCGGTCGATTGCGAAACTTTTTGATGAAACTGAAAATGTAGTCCCAGCGGCCACAGTTCAACGCCACAATATGATCACGCAGGGCATACAGAATTTCATCCATCTCGAAGGCAGCCAGAATGGTTTCAATCAGTACAGTGGCTTTGATGGTGCCAATGGATAATCCCAATGCCTCTTCTGCGGCCACAAAGACGGCATTCCAGAGTGCGGCTTCATGGCGATTTTCCAACTTGGGCAGGTAGAAATAAGGCCCAGAACCCTGCAGCAGCAGACGGTGAGCATTGTGGAAACAGTACAAACCAAAGTCAAACAGAGCAGCGGAGATCGGTTGGCCGTCAATCAACAGATGCTCTTCCAGCAAATGCCAGCCACGGGGACGGGCAATCAGGACAGCGGGATTGGGGCCAAGGGTATAGTCTTTCCCGGTTTTCGGATCCCGGTAAAAAATGGTGCGATCGACGGCATCGCGCAAATTCACCTGACCGGAGAGCATCGTTTCCCAGGTGGGACTGCTGGCATCCTCAAAGTCAGCCATGAAGGCATTGGCTCCCGAATTGAGGGCATTAATCACCATCTTGCGATCGGTCGGGCCAGTGAGTTCTACTCGTCGATCTTGTAAATCCTGTGGGATGGGAGCCACCTCCAATCAGCCGCCCGGATATTTGCCGTTTCTGCTGGAAAATCGGGAAGCCAGCCCGCATCCAGTTGTTGCTGAATGGTGGCTCTCAGGTGCATTAAGCGCGATCGTTCAGGTTCAAACTGACGGTGCAATCGGGCCAGAAAGCTGAGTGCGTCGGGAGTCAAAATTTCGGTATGGGCCGCAGAAACATTGCCCCGTAAAGTAATGCCCTGGGGCAATAATTGATTCGTTTGAGCCAGAAGAGTGCCTGTCATGTCAACTCCCGCCATCTCGCAAAAAGAATTCGTTAAATAAAGCTTGTTCAAGTCCAGAACCGTAGTTTCTTTTATAGGAAAACGATCGTTTTCTAGCTGGACTTGGTTTAAGTAGAAATTTACTCACCGAATGGAATGAGTAGCAATCAGCTTGCCCTCAGGCAACCTGATCTTGTAAACCGATTGAACTGAAAATTCATGGTTTCGCGATTTTCTTCGTTAATGGGTTTATCTGAAGAATAAAGCAATACTGAACCAACTTCACTCGTCCAAACCAGATTGAGGCTTAATGATTTGTGAAATGAATTCTCAGCGCATTGAATATGTGAAGAATAGGTATGTGTTAGCAACTATACTTTTTCTCATCTTAAATGTGTGTCATCTAACACAAAAACTTAATATTTAAACAAACATTGCAAAATCCCTAAGATTGGATACTTTTCCAGTTAGAAGAAAACCTCAAAAAGCCTTTCAGGCAAGAGTTTTAAAATTTTTATTCTTCTTTTTACAACACTGAATAACAGTGTAATACATTATTCTTTAATTCTTAAAAAGTCTAGTTTATGTCTTTAGAAGTGTATGACTTAGAAGTGTATGACACTGTAAAAAAGAACTTTCACGTATTGACCTAACGCAATCAACAAGGGGACTGCGCAAAGTGTTAGGGAACCAAATTCCTGGCTTGAATTAGCGTTTAGAAATGAACCAGGGTTTAGTCAACTTACCCACGTAAGAGAAATAATCTAGCCACCAATCAATGTATTTGCGGGTTGAAGAAACTTTCATATCCGCTGGAATCTCAGGAAATTGATTGGTAGGCTGAGGCCAATCGGTTTCGTAGCTATTGAGAGCATCTGGCAAGTTTAATTCACCCGGTTGGTCTGCTGCCATCGCGTGAATCACTTGATAGTTAGACTCCGATCGCGTAACCAGTTGTTCGTCTGTTGCAATCTGGATCGGTGTCAGTAGCTCACCTGAATTCACAGAGTTAAACTCGGTATTCGTGAATGTGGATTCCTGCAATTCGTACTGGTCTAAAAATTGCTCGATGGCATCCAGAATCACCTGCGATCGATTAGGTTTTCTCCCGGTTCGTCGAGAGGGATAGCGCTTTTGCGCCAGTTGGTCAATCCGCGCTAAGGTTTCTGGTGGAATACGAATTGATATGAGTGGGGAATTGGCCATCGTCGGCACCTCCAACATCCTCAGCAGTCATCAGGGGACTAGCCAGTTACAATGCTGCGCGGTAAGGCCAGTTAAAATCACCCCTAACCTAGTAATACCACCCTATTGAAGCAAGGCAGCAGATTTCAGCGAATTCTACAGCTCGACTTTATCCATTTGTGAGGATAGGAAGGTTTATAGAAGAATAGGGTGA
>JBBIQC010000485.1:0-4312 GCA_037442585.1 Oscillatoriales cyanobacterium bin_317 | reverse complement strand
ACGATCGGATGACCGGGAAAGGTGGGAAGGTGATCCAGATGAGGTTGCCCCAGGGAGAGCACCAGTTGTACGGGTAAATCCTGGCAGGCTTGGGCGATTGTCTCAAAAATCCACTGCTGCCGATTTTGCAACGTTCCCAAAGAAGCATAAATTAGCGGTTCGCCCGTCAGTTGCTCAAACGGGAAGGAAACAGGTTTACGAGTGTGAGCAGTATGATGGGGGCCAGTAAAGTGAAACCAGGGAGGCAGTTCTTGACGAGGAAACTCAAACGTAGCAGGTTGTTGACTAATTTGAGCCAGTTGGGAAAAGGTTTCGTTGAAGTTGAGCAGCGGCGGCAGGTGCCATTCTCGACGCTGTTGATTGAGGGTCTTTTGCATGGACTTCCCTAACGTATCCAACACCTGATAAGCCATTCGATTCCGCAAGAGTCCCCACCAGGTCGGATTGTAAGTCCACGGAAATGTAAAGGGAGGAACACTCAGTTCACGATTCACCATTAAGGCACTGCAAAAGGTAACAAAGGGAAGGTTTAAGTGAGCGGCAATTGTTCCACCTTCAAACGTCACCTGATCAACAATCAACGCCTCAACCTGCGCCGTCCGGATCGCGGCCGGAGCTTCTCGCAGCATCGCTTTTGTAACCTGTTCAAAAACCTGTAGGGTATAGCGAACAGCAGCTAAGCCATCTAGATTTCCCAATTGTTGATAGGTTTGGGCGGTATGGCCAAGGGGAAAATCTTGCGGGGCGATCGCACAAAACTCTACTCCTGCCACTTCAATCGTTTGCTGTACATCTAACACTTGAAAGCAGGTAACGCGATGGCCTCGCTGCTGCAATTCCTGAGCCAGGGTTAACAGTGGGTTGAGATGACCCATTGCAGCGGGGCAAAGAATACCAAAGTGAGTCATACGATCGATAGGGTTTCCAAGGATGTTCCTAAACCTTCGCCAGATTTGGCTTCCTGGAAAACAGCCAGATCAAACCAGAATGTGGTGCCAACTCCGACTTCACTTTTCAGATGGATATGGCTGCGGTGCTTCTCTAAAATATTGCGAACGATCGATAGCCCCAGTCCAGTGCCTTCCAGCGTATGAACCCGGTTTTCGACCCGGAAGAAGCGATCGAAAATCGCTTGCTGATCTTCTGGGGCAATCCCAATTCCTGTATCGGTAACCTCCACCCGCACGGTTTTCGGAAGTTCTGCCTCATGCGATTCAAGTTCGGAACCCCTATCTTCTGTAGCTCTCGATTTATCCGGTTCCACCACATAAGCGCGAATGACCACTTGTCCACCAGATTCAGTGAACTTCAAAGCATTGCCTACTAAATTGGTAAATACCTGCAACAACAGGTCGTAATGACCTAAGACAGGCGGCAAGTTAGGCTGCACCTCTTGCAGCAGTTCAATCCCTTTATCGCGGGCATTGAGTTGATAGGTGCGTAAGGTTTGCTCGATCGGTTGCGCCAGATCAACCGCCTCAAAGTGATACAGTTTGCAGGATTCCAGGCGGGATAGATCCAGCACATCGTTGACCAAACGAGTCAGGCGATCGGTTTCCCGGTTGGCAGTTTCTAAAAACTCCCGGCGCTCCTCAACACTCAGGTCTTCCCCATACTCGTACAGGGTTTCAATGAAGGATTTGATATTGAATAGCGGCGTTCTCAACTCGTGAGACACATTGCTGATGAATTGGCTCTTGGCCTCATTCAGTTCTGCCTCACGGGTAATGTCTTGCACGGTAATGGCCACACCTTTGACCGTTTCCCGGTACAGATCAAACACTGTTGTCAGCAGTAGCCGAAAGGTACGATCGATCGGCTCCTTCAACGTCACCCGGAACTCTGCGCCCTCCCGCATATCTCCTTTGGCAATGCGATAGAGCGGACGGGTAATCTCTGCTTGCACTGGCGCAGGCAACAGGTACAGAACGGTTTTTCCTTCTACCGTTTGCCCTTCCCAGCCAAACAGCCGACGTGCCGTAGGATTCACCAGTACGACATGCAAATTCGTATCTAGCAGGACAGCTCCATCCGCAATCGTAGACACCAGGGTTTCCAGCTTGGCTTTTTCTGCTGTTAGTTCTTCAATGTTCTGCTCTTCGTAGCGCTCCAGTTTCTCGGCCATTTCATTGAAGCTAACGATCAGTTCGCCCAATTCCCCACCAAAGGGCAGATCAACTCGCTGTTTGAAGTTCCCAGAGGCAATATTTTTCACCCCTTGCAGCAGTTCTTTCAATGGTTTGGTAATCGTCAGGGCATTGAAGACTGCGCCTAAAATGACCATCACCCAGATAGACACGAAGACCGCGATCGTCACATCACGAGTCAGGTGGGAGGAAGTCACAACGGTTGGGTTGGGGTTGGTGCCGATCGCCAGCACGCCCTTATACTCGCCCTCGTAAAACAGCGGCACAAACACATCTGTCACTTCGCCATCTGGCGTGAGATGCTGACGTACCATCGGCATATCCGTATGGGCTGCATAATCATCCGGGAGATGAATCTTGCGACGGATGGTCAGGGAGTTTTGCACCTCTGATTCCGAAAAAGGAATGCCAAAGAAAATATTGCCTTCTTCATCGGCATACAGCATATAGCGAATGTTGGATGTGCTGCTGTAGAAGCGATGGGAGAACCGGGCCAGTTCGGTGCGATCGTTTTCTCCAATCAGGGGAGCCACGTTTGCCGCCAGCAACAATCCTAAATCTCGACCGAAGCGAGTATCGTTCAAACGGGCATCCTGCTGAATGGTATTCACTGCCCAGAAGGTCAGCCCACTCATGAGCAGGGACACAACCAGTGTGGCCACAGCCATTAGTTTCGTCTGGAGGGTGAATTCTGACCACCAGTGAGCAACAGTTTTGCGAATTGGTTTAAGAAGCTCCAGCAAAGCGACAGCGATCCAGTGACTTGCGAATGAACGATGGACTACTCAACTTTGTCCAGGCTCAGAACCGTAGCTGTTTTGTTAAGAAAAAGCTCCAGCCTTCTGGACAACTCGGGCTTTAGTTGTCAATTTTCTAACAAATTCTTACAAATTAACAACTGATAACCGTAACTCTATGTTAAGGGATGTTTTGGAAATGGAGACTGCTCATTCTTTCACTCCCCATCCACCCGCTTGTAGAGATGTTGTGACGAACGTTTCTCCTAGCTCGAAGTCGATCGCGCCGCCAGCACCCGATGGCCGATGTCTCGGCGGTAGTACATCCCTTCAAACTGAATTTTACTTACAGCGTCATAGGCATTGGCGATCGCGCTTTCAAAGTTTTCTCCTAACGCTGTAACCCCCAGTACCCGTCCGCCATCCGTGGCCAGTGTTTGTTGTCTCAGTTGAGTTCCGGCCTGGAACACAAGTGCGCCCTGGGTTTCCGCTTCGTCAATGCCGGTAATGGGTTTGCCTTTCTCATAGGTATCGGGATAACCCTTGGCTGCAAGGACCACGCAGGCGGCGGCACCGGATTTCCATTCCAGTGGCGGAAAGTCAGCCAGACGTTTTTGAGTGCAGGCCAGCAAGAGTTCATGCAACGGAGTTTCCAGCAGTGGTAGCACTACCTGAGTTTCAGGATCGCCAAAGCGACAGTTAAATTCAATTACTTTGGGATCCCCTGCTGGAGTAATCATCAGTCCAGCATAGAGAACACCACAGTAGGGAATGTTGCGCTTCTGTAAAGTGGCGATCGCAGGTTCTAAAATCTCTTGTTGAATCCGTTCCATTAACTCTGGGGTGACGATCGGAGCCGGGGCATAGGCTCCCATCCCGCCAGTATTGGCTCCCGTATCTCCCTCCCCAATCCGCTTGTGATCCTGTGCGGGAACCAGGGGCCGAATCGTGATCCCATCCGTCACCGCCAGGATGGAAACTTCCTGTCCGGTGAGGCATTCTTCAATCACAACCCGCTCACCCGCCTGCCCAAATTTTCCGGCAAAGGCATCGGCGATCGCGGCTTCTGCTTCCTCTACTGTAGTAGCCACGGTTACGCCCTTTCCGGCGGCCAACCCGTCGGCCTTAATCACAATCGGCACCCCTTGCTGCCGGACATAGGCGATCGCCGGAGCCGCACTGGTAAACACAGCAGACTGAGCCGTGGGAATCTTTGCTTCCAGCATCAGATCTTTTGCCCAGGCTTTACTGGCTTCAATTTGAGCGGCCATGCGGGTTGGCCCAAATACGGTTAATCCCTGCTCTTTTAAGTAATCTGTAATGCCAGTCGCTAAAGGCACCTCCGGCCCAATGACCACCAGAGAAATTCCATTTACCAGCGCAAACCGAGCCATGCCTTCAAAATCGGACACATTCATGGCGAGATTA
>JBBIQC010000484.1:0-4313 GCA_037442585.1 Oscillatoriales cyanobacterium bin_317 | reverse complement strand
GCTTACTTCCCGGTCTGAGTGAGGAATTGCTGTTCAGGGGGGTGATGCTTCCCAGCTTTGGCTTCGATACGCTGGGGGTTTTACTGTCCAGTTTGTGTTTTGGTGTCTTGCATCTGAGTAGCCTGAAACAATGGCCCTATGTGGTGTGGGCTACCATCGTTGGGGTCGTCTTAGGTAGCAGTGCCCTGATGACGAACAATTTATTGGTTCCGATGGTGGCTCATGTGATTACGAATCTGGTTTCAAGCGCGCTGTGGAAATGGGGGGAGTTGCGCCAGGAGCAGGGTTAATTTCTTGACAGATTTTGTCGCTCGGCGGCATATTCTGCCGCTTTGATGTAGTCTCCGATCGCAAAGTAGGCCACTTTCAGACTGCCTAATACCTGGTCTTCTACCCGGCTGTCCTGGATCGTGCGAGCGATCGCCAGTCGTTGTTCGTAATAATCAATGGCTTTGGCGTACTCGCCTAACGCATCATAGGATACCCCCACGCTGCCTAACGCCTGTTCCTCTCCCCGACGATCGTTGAGTTCTCGTGAGACTTCTAAGCGCCGCTGACCACACTCAATCGAGTGCTGATAATCTCCGGCTGCATAGTAAGCATTTCCCAGATTGCGGAGAATTTGAGCTTCCATGCGGGGCGCTTTCAGGGAACGAGCGATTTCCAAGCGCTGACGGTAGTAGTCAATGGCTTTGGTATAAGCTCCCAACGCATAACAGGCATTACCCAGGTTTTTCAGGATTTGCTCCTCAACTTGTTGCTCCTTGAGTTCGCGGGCGATCGCAAGGCTCTGCTCCTCATAAGCGATCGATTGCTCGTACTTGCCAATCATCTTATAAGCCAGTCCCAGGTTATTCAGGGCGGCCATTTCTCCGGTGCGATCTTGAATTTGCTGAGCCAGCGCCAAACTTTGAAGCTGATATTCGATCGCTTTATCGGGTTCTTTCAAGTGCCGATAAGCATTGCCCATCGTGCTCAAAATCTTAACGGTATTGCGCTGATCTTGAATCTGGTGAGCCAGCACCAGAGCGATTTGCGAATACTCTAGGGCTTTGCTGTAATGCTTCAAGTTGTAGAAAGCAAGGCCGATACTCGTCAAACACTTTACTTGACCTGCTTCATTGTTCAACGCCTGATAGCCTGCATACGCCTGCTTAAAGAAGTTCAGGGCTGTTTCATATTGGCCAGACTGATAGTGATCACATCCCAGACCAATCAACTGTTCGGCAAGGTCAGGGGAGAAGGCTCCAGTCTGGTTGAAAGAAGGTTCTAAATCTTCACCGAACTGATCTACAAAGGGCCGGCCAGAACCGGGAACAACCGTCTCCCGGGAAAGAGCAGGAAGGTCTAGACTAGCAGGAAGACTATCCTGTACTCGGTGATTGTCCTGGTTTAGGAAGCGAAAACCGCTATTCATCGTCGTACCTCTGATCTCATACGGCTCGGTTCAACTGGTAGAGACCGCCTTCTATCTAATAAGGGTAATCTCTGCGAGTTTCGAAAGCATTCCGGCTTTGTATGGTAGGTATGCACGCTGAGGCTAGTATAAACAAGGGAATTTAGGAAATTTTACGGATAGTTGGCCAGTTTATCAACTGCACCAGCAGGCCCAACTAGAGAAACATACGGTACAGTGAGATACTTCTGTGCTATGTCTTGCACAGCGTCTGCAGTTGTTTCAGCAACTTGTTGTTGAAAGAGAGTATCAAAATCAATGCCAATTCCCAAAGTCTCATACCACCCGAATGTCTGAGCAATTTGAGCATTCGTCTGTTTGCCCAGGGCATACTGTCCTAGCAGTTTATTTTTAGCAGCTTGTAGCTCTTCTCCAGTGAGGGGTGTAACCCGTAATCGATCGATTTCAGTCTGCAATCCCTCCAGGGCGATCGCGGTATTTTCCGGTGCGGTTCCCATATAGGCCACAAATTGGGCTGGATCGAGGCGCGTGGTATAAAATGCCGAAACTTCGTAGGCCAGTCCTCGTTTCTCCCGCAATTCCACAAACAAGCGACTGGACAATCCATTGCCCAAATAAGTATTGAGTAATTTCAGCACTGAATAATCCCGCACCGTCGAACTGGCTCCATCCCGCACCGGAGGGGCAAGATAGCCCAACATCACGATCGATTGTTGAGTATCCTGAGCAATTGCTTGCCGGAGGGGAGTGGTTTGCACGGCAAGAGTTGCTAATGTGGGCAGGGGGGTGGGGGGCACCTGCCAATCTCCCAGCACCTGGTTCACTAGAGCGATCGCCGCGCTGGGATTGATGCGGCCTGACAAACTAATGACCAGATTATCGGGACGAAAATGGGTTCGGTGATAGTTCTGCAAATCGGTTTGACTCAACTGCGCGACGGTCTTCTCCGTCCCCAAGCCAGATAGGGCATAGGGATGTTCCCCATACATCATGTGTCGCAGTTGATCAAAGGCGACGGTAAAAGGCTGTTCCTGTTGCGAGCGAATCGCCTGCAGAGTCAATCGTCGTTCCAACTCCAGTTCTGCCGCTGGGAAAGAGGGCGATCGCAGCACGCCTGCCGCTAACTCCAGCATCTCTGGAAAATCTGCCGAAACGGACTTTAAGCTAATCAGAAAATAATCGGTCGTGGCATCGGTACTCAAGCTTGCGCCTAGCGATTCCACCTGTTCCGCAATTTCCAGGGAGGATAATTTTTCTGTACCTTTGGTCAATACTGCAGACACTAAATGGGAGAGTCCAGCTTGCTCAGGGGGATCCCATCGACTGCCAGCCCGAATAAACATCCGAGCCGCGATAATGTCCGCTGTCGGATTTTCTACCACTAACAGCACAATGCCGTTATCGAGAACCGTGCGATGAATAAATTGATTAGTTTGAGACGGCGTTGAACTCAATTGCACAGAAAATTCCTTAATTCTTAACAGTATGGACGCAATTCATCACGTCTCTTCACTTCTACCCCTCATCCTCTGCAGGCCGAACGATGGTTACGGCGTAATGATAGGGCGAGAGATATTGGGATGCCAACCGTTGAATATCTTCCGGGCGAATGGCCTGAATGCGTTGGGGATAGGAGGGGACAACACTGGGGCAGGCCATTACACTGTAGTAGCCGTATAATCCTGCCAGTTGACCTGGGGTTTCGGTTGAGAAGGCGTAATCATTACATAGGAGACGCTTGCAGCGGTTTAGCTCAGCCTCCGAAACAGGGACACTGGCTAATTCTGACAGGCGATCGCAAATAATGGCCTCCACCCGCTCCAGGTGCTCTGCCTCTAACCAGGCTGTGATCGTGAACAGACCCGAATCTTTTTGCAATGAAAAGCTACTGCTAATGGCCTGTACCAGATTCCGGTCTTCCCGCAATTCCCACACCAATCTGGAAGTTCGGCCTTCAGCCAGTAACACCGACAGTAGATCTAACCCGTAAGCGGCCTGCAATTTTTCGTCCAGTGTTTGGAATGGAGAATCCATCCCTGGCCCTAACCAGGCCATCATCAGGCGGGCCTGCTCTAGCCGGGGCATTGCCAATTCCTGGCGGCGGATGCGTGTGATGGGGGGTTCTGCTTCCTGCAGGGAGAGGGTGCAGTAAGCACGGTTGGGGAAGGACTGAAAGGTGCGATCGACCAGGTTCAAGGCCCGATCCTGGGAAATGTCTCCTACCACCACTACCGTCATGTTTTCTGGTTGATAGTGGGTTTGATGAAAGGCTCGCATGGCTGCCGGGGAATGGTTCAGCAACATTTCTTCCCAACCCAGAATCGGACGACCATAGGGATGGCTTTGGTAGACCATTTCCGTTAGCAGTTGAAAGGCAAGACAGTCCGGATTGTCGTAGGACTGGCGCAGTTCCTCCATGACTACATCTCGCTCGCGATCGAATTCCTCATCGGGAATTGCAGCATCGAGAAGGATATCCGCTAGATAGGGCAGAGTTTCCTCTAAGTACTGGGAGGCGGTAGTGATGAAGTAGTGGGCATAGTCATAACTGGTAGCTGCATTGGTGACTCCTCCCCGGTGTTCCACTTCCCGGTCAAAGGCTCCTGGGGGAATCCGTGAACTGCCCTTAAAAATCATGTGTTCCAGAAAGTGCGCCATGCCAGACCATTCATCGGGTTCTAGGGCGGCTCCGGCTTTCACCCAGATGTCAACTGCAGCTACGGAAGTCGCAGGAGTTCGTTGATGAATAACAGTGAGGCCATTACTCATCCGGGTCACATTAGCCGATAGCGTGGAATATTCTGCTAAAACGTTCAATATTCTCATTTACCCGCAGCGTATTTAAGTAGGGCTTGCTGAAAAAGTCGGAATCGAAGCAGTTGGAGTGAGGCAGATC
>JBBIQC010000483.1:0-4323 GCA_037442585.1 Oscillatoriales cyanobacterium bin_317 | reverse complement strand
CGGAACCCCAGACAATAAAAGGCATGGGCAGCATCGCCATCCACGCTACGCTGGGAGCCAGCAGGAAGAAGGCGGTACCAATCACCAGCACGGTGGTTGCCACTTGCAGCAAACTATTGGCTCCACCATCCAAAAAGCGCTCCAACTGGTTGATATCATCGTTGAGAATGGACAGTAAAGCGCCCGTACTGCGTTCTTCAAAATAAGCCAGTTCCAGTTCCTGCAGATGGGAATAAGCGTCTAACCGCAGGTCGTGTTGAATGTTCTGAGCCAGGTTGCGCCACTGACGATCGTAAGCGTATTGAAAGAGGGATTCCAGGCTCCAGATCAGAAACGTTAACAGGGACAGAATCACCAGTTGGGTAAAGGGATCCCGAATGCCGAATTGGGCCAGCAGCGAGTTTTGTTGCTGCACCACGACATCCACGGCAATCCCAATCAGGGCGGAAGGAGCCAGATCGAAGATTTTGTTGAGGATGGAGCAGGCGATCGCCCAAATTGTCTGTCTTCGGTATCTGCGTCCGTAACGAATCAATCGCAGCAGGGGATGCACAGTTTCAGTTTGATGCAAGACGACCTCTAGGAAATAACAATGGTCAAGCCCGTTCTAAAACGGTTTCATATTTTTCCAGTAACGCCTGATATCGTTGAGGAGAGATGCCAGCCTTGGCTGAAATCATCACGGCAACGTTTTCCGGCTCGATGTCGGACAAGAATGCTTCCAACTCTGCATCGGATAGATGGGCAGGACTCCAGTATTCCTTGCATAGACTTTGCGCGTCCCAGAAGTGGCCTGACTGTTCCTGTAAAAAATGATCGACAAATGCACCATACAGTTGATATTCAGACAGGTGCCAGGAGCGACAGAGGG
Organism: Oscillatoriales cyanobacterium bin_317; assembly: GCA_037442585.1. Lineage (GTDB taxonomy): Bacteria > Cyanobacteriota > Cyanobacteriia > Leptolyngbyales > Leptolyngbyaceae > Leptodesmis. The sequence continues at coordinate 3,452 of JBBIQC010000483.1, read as the reverse complement.
TTTCAATAGCTTCCTGCCCTGAAACCGCTGCCAAATGCTGAAACAACCTCACGACATTGTCATGTCTCCAGGTCACAATGCCATGCAAATAGTTGGCGAATTTTTGCGACGGCAATCCCAATAATTTAGCGGTTGCCAGATCCCAATCGCCCATAGGAGTGCGATCGTCAGCGTGAAAGAGCCTGACCTGATCTCCTCGCACCAGAGTTTGCAAATTAAACGGACGGATAAACGATAAATCCGAATCAACGTAGACTAAAACATCCTTTTCAATCTGACAGCCCGCCGATAGCTTGACAATCTGTTGCAGGATCCAGTTCCGTACAGGTGGGGTTTTGAGGCTAAGCCAGCCGTTTTTGAACAAAGGCAGTTTAAATAGCCAGCGCGGAATTAAGGATTCCACCACCAGGATCTCTGTCTTTGGCCCCTGTAATTGCTTGAATAGGGGAAAGTCGTTTTGAGTAACGATGATGTAGTGAGTGGCAGGTTGCACAAATTTCTGCACGCTTCTGGCTAACAACTGGCACCGCTCGAAATCGGGCGTGTAACTGGGAGTTACTACTGCGAACTCAAATTGTTTCATATAGAACAATTAGGGTAAGAAGTAAATTTCTACCGTATTCTAGGTTAAAAAATGTTAAGTTGAGGGTTGGGATCAGTGAAAGTATGTCTTCTTTGCATGAAGAATTGAGCATCGCTTCAGTATTTCAGCCAATTCCTCAATGCCTCTGACTATGGCAGTCCGTTGTAAACATCTACGTCTATCTAGAGAGGGAATCTGCAGCCCCCCGTCAAAACGATCAGGAAATTTTCAGGAAGACCAACGATCGCTTAAATCGGTAAGTCTGCCCGGGGGTTAAAGGTTTCCAGTTGGTGTAGTTTCTCGTACAGTTCCCGCTCCTGCTCACTCAGTTCCTTGGGAACCACGATCTGAATTTCCACAATTTGATCACCGCGATCGCCCTCTGCCGAAGGATAACCCTTGTTCGCTAACCGTAGCCGCTGACCAGAGCGGACTCCTGGTGGAATCGAAACTTTCACTAATCCATCCAGGGTTGGCACCTGTACCTGTTCCCCCAGCACCGCTTCACTGGGCGTAATGGGAAGCTGACAGACAATATCATTCCCCTCCAGCTTGAAGTAGGGATGGGGAGCAACCTCGATCTTTAAGTACAAATCCCCCCCAGAGACTCCTTGCCCCTTGAGCCGGATCCGTTGTCCCGTCACCATGCAAGAAGGCATATTGACTTCCAGCGATCGACCATCCTCCAGTCGAATTCGCTCTCGTCCACCCAGGTATGCTTTTTCCAGGGGTACTGTCAGCCGAGCTTCCGCATCGCGACGACCACTGGGACGGGAGACTGTATAAGCCTTTTTGCTGGTACCGGGACGGTAAGGTTCTTTGCTGGTTGTGGTGCTGCTTGCCGTGTCCTCCCGCCGATTCAGCAGTTGATCCACAAAACTGTTGAAATCACTGAATTCACTGAAATTGAAGTCGTCTGCCCCACGATCGCTGACTCGATCCCAGACTTTGGCTGCGGCTCCTGCGGCTCTCTGAAATCCCCGCTGTTTCCAGAACTGCCCATAGCGATCGTACTGAGCGCGTTTGCTGGCATCCGAGAGGACTTCGTAAGCCTCGTTGATGCTTTTGAACCGCTCTTCTGCGGCTTTGTCGTTGGGATTTAAGTCAGGATGAAATTGACGGGCTAACCGCCGAAAAGCCTTCTTAATCTCCTCAGGAGTCGCCTCTCTGGAAACTTCTAATATGTCGTAATAGTTCCGAAAATTTTGCATGGACGTGAACGGTAGGAGGGGGATTGGGGATTAGGGATCGGGGATTAGGGGGCGGGGGTTAGGAGACACCATCCACTATCCCCCATCCACTATTCACTCTTCCCTAAAGCCAGTCATCCTCATCATCCCAGTTGTCCTGGTATAGGTTGGGGCGGGCGTTGCCAGGAGGGGAAGTGGGTTTGCGATCGCTGCGGGGTGGCTCATAGCGATCGGGTTGTGAACTGCGAGGCTCTCTAGCAGGCGGACGCGGGGTGGCAACAGGGCGATCGCGCTCAGCGGCAGGCTGTTCTCGACGAGTCCGTTTGCTGTAAGCTTCGTCATCTCCCCAGTCATCATAAGCATCGGATTTGCGGCTGCTGGTGCCATAGCGATCGTCCGGGCGGGCAGGTTTGCTGTAGTCCTGATTACCATAGCGACTGGGCGCGTCTCGTTCTCGATTGGGTTCCCGTTTGCTCCCCCGTGGGCTGTACTCGTCATCCCAAAGGTCGCGATCAGCGCGCTCGTCGTACCGGGAAGGAAGATTGTTGTTACGGGGGGCAGAACTGCCGGAATTTGGATAGCGGTTATTGCCATAGCGATCGTTGCCATAGCTGCTGCTCCCGTACCCACCGCTGCTTCTGTTACTGCCATAGCTGCTACTGCTATAGCGATCGTTGCTGTAACTACTGCTGCCATAGCGATCGCTGCCGTACCCCTGGCGTCCGTAGTAGGAGGAGCGATCATCGTACTCATAGTAGTCATCGTCGTCATCGGTAAAGAAGCTCTTGATGGCTCCCAACAGGCTGTCTTCCTCTTCCTCCTGTTTGTTGCGTTGATAGACTTCGCGGGTCAGATCGTACAGAGCATCCTGCAGATCGGCTTGAAAGCGATCGATGTTGCGATCGTCGTTTTGTTTCAGTGCATCCCGCAGCCGTTGAGAGGCACCTTCAATGCGGTTCCGGTAGCTGCTGACAAACTGCATGCCAAAGTCGAGGGTCGCCTCCCGCAGTTGCCGCTCTGCCTTCAAGATCAGGGATTCCGCATCGTTCCGCTTCTGGACTTTTTCTTTCTTCAGGCGATCGCTGGCGGCAAATTCTTCCGCATCCTGAATCATCCGCTTCACTTCCTCATCACTGAGGGTAGAAGCGCCCTGAATGGTGATGCTCTGCTCCCGGCCCGTGGTGCGATCCATCGCTGTCACCTGCAGGATACCGTTGGCATCAATATCAAAGGCGACCTGCACCTGGGGAATGCCTCTGGGAGCCGGAGGAATGCCCGTCAGCTTGAACCGTCCCAGGGATTTATTGCCTGCTGCCATTTCCCGCTCGCCTTGCAGGACGTGAATCTCTACCATCGTCTGGTTATCTTCCCCGGTGGAGAAAACATCCGAACGCCGGACAGGAATGGTGGTATTGCGGGGGATCAGCTTTTTCATTAAGCCGCCGATCGTTTCCAGTCCCAGGGAGAGGGGCGTAACGTCCAGCAACAGGATGTCTTTGACTTCACCCCCTAAAATCCCTGCCTGAATTGCGGCTCCCACAGCCACAACTTCGTCGGGGTTCACATTCTGGTTGGGTTCGCGATCGATAAAACTACGCACCAGTTGCTGCACTGCCGGAATGCGAGTGGAGCCGCCCACCAACACCACTTCGTCGATCTGCTCGGGCTCGAGCCCGGCG